>NZ_KV811100.1:0-92312 GCF_001813005.1 Streptococcus sp. HMSC062H02 | reverse complement strand
TGTATCAGGTTCAATGGGTATCATCTCAGCCTAAAGCACCCCAAATGTCTTTATTATTTAATTACTGGATCAGTATAACAGAATTTGAAAGCCCTAGCAAGATATTTGACCGGAAAATATATTTATATAGTTTGTTTGTTCATTCTTTTAATCTACATCAAAGGATTGCATCTGTCCTATAATTCATAACCGATATCAAAAAAGGTTAATTCTAAAGCAACTGCTTGATTCCAGCGTTTCTGAAGTTCTGTCAAATCTTCTCGGTTTTTCCCGACACGATTAAGTTCATCAACTAGAAATTGAACCCACTCTGCAAAGAAAGGACCTCTATGTAGATTGATCCATTCCGAATGAATATAGGCTTCAGGTAGTGCCAAATCTTTAGAACCCCAGTCTAAATAGAGACCTTCTGCAATGACCAGCATGACCAAAAGATGAGCATAGTCTGATGAAGCCACAGCAGAATACATTAGATCCTGAAACGCTTTTGTTACAGGGTGCAAGTTCACTTCTAGATAGTCATGCTCTGCTACCTTTAACTCTTTGAAAGCCTTTTGGAAATAACCATCTTCATCTGCTTCAAGAAAGCCCAGTTTCTTGGCAAAACGAAGTTTGGATTCAAGCTGGTCTGCATGAGCTACACAGGCACCCAGCATGGATAAGAAGGCATCAAAGAAGTGATAATCTTGAATCAGGTAGTCTTTTAAGACCTTATTCTCAATTGTCCCCGCAAAAAGTTCCTTAACAAAACGATGATTGATTGCAGCCTGCCAATCCTTCTGACTACTTTTTAATAATTCTCCAACGGTCAAACCTGGCTGAAATGCATAGTCTTGTGTTTCCATATTTATTTTTCCTTTCTTTACTCCTTAGTAATCAATAAAATATCAAGAGATACCAAGCAAAATCGTAATTCCACTTGATACTTTTAAAGAACATCGAGGGCATTTGCAGAGAGCTACCTAAACAAGCCTATCCAGTTTGTATAAACAAAAAAACTCCAATTACAATCAAGAATTAGAGTTGACTTACAAGATTAGACAGTTCTTTTCGACATACGAAAAAAACCTTTTCACATTTCCCTTCGCCAGTATTAACTGTATCAGGTTCAATGGGTATCATCTCAGCCTAAGGCACCCCAAATGTCTTTATTATTTTATTACTGGACCAGTATAACAGAAAATGAAAGTCCTAGCAAGATATTTGACTGGAAAATATATTTATATAGTTTCTAATAACGATTTAATCTTTCTATACACGAAGAAAAACCTCCACATAAGGTGGAGGCCGTCTTCTTTATCAATACAATTTTAAGTCACGAGGGTCAACTGGGAAGGTTGGATTGTATGGGTTGTGACGGAGTTTGAAGTGTTTGACATCCTCAATAGTCTGAGTTCCAGATAACTGCATGACTGTCTTCAATTCTGCATTCAAGTGCTCAAAGACTTGACGCACACCAACACTACCACCGAGAGCCAAACCATAGATCACAGGGCGACCAATGGCTACCAAGTCTGCTCCTGAAGCCAAGGCTTTAAAGACGTGTTGACCGCGACGAACACCAGAGTCAAAGACAATTGGCACACGTTTATCAACTGCTTCTGCTACTTCTTGAAGTGAGTCAAAGGCAGCTGGCCCACCGTCAATTTGGCGGCCACCGTGGTTGGTTACCCAGATACCTGAAGCTCCCGCAGCAAGCGAACGTTCAACGTCCTCACGGCATTGTGGTCCCTTGACATAGACAGGAAGACCAGAATATTCAGCGATAAATTCGACATCGCGTGGAGACAAGCGTTGTTTAGCTGACTTGTAAACAAAGTCCATTGATTTTCCAGCACCTTCTGGCAGATATTCTTCAACAATTGGCATACCAACTGGGAAGACAAAACCATTGCGCTTATCGACCTCACGATTCCCCCCTACAGTTGCATCTGCCGTCAAGACAATCGCTTTGTAGCCTTCAGCCTTCACACGGTCCATGATATGGCGATTAATCCCGTCATCCTTACTAAAGTAAAATTGGAACCAATGAGGTGTCCCTTGAAGAGCTTCCGTAATTTCTGGAAGGTCAACGGTAGAGTAAGAGCTGGTTGTATAAAGAGAACCAAATTCATGCACACCACGCGCAGTAGCTACTTCCCCCTGCTCATTTGCCAATTTATGAGCCGCAACAGGTGCCATAATAATTGGTGAAGATAATTTTTCACCTGCAAATTCAATCTCTGTACTTGGATTTTCAACATCACAAAGCGTATGAGGAACGATGAGTTTGTGGTTAAAGGCACGGATGTTCTCGCGTAAAGTGAAAGTATCCTCTGCTCCACTAGCGATATAACCAAAGGCAGCTTTAGGAATGACTTGTTGCGCCATTGGCTCCAAATCATAGGTATTGATGAAATCTACATGACCTTCTGCATTGCTTGTTTTGTATGACATAAAATGTCCTCCTTGATAAGTAAGCGTTTACTTTGTATATTACAAAAAATATTCTAACTCTTTTTTCAAAATTTTTCAAATATTTTGTTTGGAAATTTCATACTTTCAATCATTTTACAGCGATAATTAAAAATGATGAACTTTCTTAAGTTATGGAAATTCAAATAATCTTTTCATTTTCTAATACTTTATCATCAAATTGTTCAGCTAGTATAGTTGCTGAGTGATAAAGTTCCTTTGCTTTATTTTTATCATTTTCAAAATAAAGATAGCACTTAGCTTCAAATACTGAAATTCCAGGTTTATAGACTTGCAACGTTGTTACTGATAAAATTTCATTCATCTTTTTTACTAGAGATATCATATGTTTATAGTCATTATGAACAACATAAACAACCGCTATGGCACAAAGAACTGATAGTAGCTCTACATTATACATTTCATCACTAACTAATTGCTGTTTCAACAACTTAATCCGAAAATCATCTAATGCTCTCTTCTATAAATCAAGTCTTGACATTGCATAGCAAAATAATCAATTAATAGTAAATCATTGAATGTGTAAACTTGCTTTAGTGTTACTTGCTTAAAATAATCATCAAAAATATCTTCAGCGAAACTACCTGTCCCTGTTCTTATCAAGTCTAATATTCTTTCAATCAAGTCTAGACTCAGCAACTCTTCCTTAGGAAGAGCTAGTTCTTTATTTTCAAGAAAAGTATCTATCGGAACTTCTAATCGCTTAGATAAATATTGTAACTTAGTAATTGTTGGCAAGGATTGCCCAAGCTCAGTACGCATCAGCTGTTTGATTATTAAGTCAGCTTCTGTCCACAGACCTCTTCTCTCGTCAATTTGTGACGTTCACGTTTCTGTCTTACTCTATGACCAATTTCAGTTTTAATATCTGTTGTCATTCTTACCTCTAACCACAATCCATAAATTAACATACTTTTAATTCTTCGGCTAAAAATTAACAATAATTCTTTTTCAAATCCGTCATATTATTTTCCAAAACTTGGATGTCTTGGCTGACTTTGAGAATGACAATGCTGCCTTGAATACTGGAGATGACTTGACGGGCCTGCAACTGCGCCCGCTCTTCTGACCAGTCAGCATGCAGGTCTTGCAAGAGGCTGGCTAACTTCTCTGTCCACTGGGTCATAAAATCATTGAGAGGACAGCGGAAGTTCTCATCTTCTGTGGACAATTCCACAATCAGATTACCAATTGGGCAACCATAAAAGACTGTCTGACTTTCATGAAATTGACAAACCCAGTCAATCATATCCGAAAACTTGTCACTGTAAGACTTGTCTGCTTCAAAAATATCTTCAAAAAGCTCTTTTCGCCACTTTGCTAAAATATCTTGAATGACCGTCAAACCAATTTCCTTCTTAGATTTGAAATAATAATAAAGCTGCCCCTTGCCAACATCAGCCACCTCCATGATGTCACTGATGGAGGTGGCATCATAACCCTTCTGATAAATCAATTCCTCAGCACTTTGTAAAATACGCTCTTTAACGCTCATCTGCTCACCTCTCTTTTTTACTATTATAGCATATTCAGAGTCTGGGACCAAACCATTGAAATCACCTCCTTTTGCCACTGTTTTATCATTAAAATTTTTGTTCTGAGCAAATTGATTTACAAATTCAATTCTAGATGTTATTATAATTGTACCGAACGGTCAGTATGTAACTAAAACTACCATTTGGAAAATCATCAAACTAACAGTCTAAATTCCTATTGGCTGTTAATCAAATCATATTAGGAGGAACCTCATGTTCAATCAGAAAAATGTCGCATTTGTTATCACAGACCCGCAAGTTGAATTCTTAAAATCTACTGGTAAAGGATTCGGAGCAACTAAAGATGTTCTTGAAAAAGTTAATACTATTGAAAATCTGACAAAGCTTTTCGCTCTTGCTAAAGAGCGTGGCTACAAGCGTTTTATCTCACCGCACTACTTCTATCCACACGATCACAAGTGGCAATTTAAAGCTGCTGGTGAAACGATGATGATTGAAAACGAAATGTTTTGGCGTGATAGCCAGTATTCAGCAATTCCAGAAGGCTCTGGAGCAGATATGATTGAAGAGATTAAACCATTTTTGGATGAAGATACTATTGTTGTCAACGGACATAAAATCTTTGGCCCAGAAAGCAACGACCTTAACCTTCAACTCCGCAAAAATGGTATCGACACCGTCATCTTGGCTGGTATGAATGCTAATCTCTGCGTGGATTCACACATGCGTGAACTCATAGAATTAGGCTACAATGTCATTGTTGTTAACGATGCTGTCGGTGCTCCAGGTGAAGAAGCCTACCAAGCTGCACTAACAAACTACGGCTACATTGCCAACCAAGTTTTGACAACTGAGGAAGTTATCGCTCAACTTTAGTATTAAAAACAAAATCAGGTAATCCTAGTGACTACCTGATTTTCTATGTTTTAGGCATTTTGCCAATTTTCTTGGTCTTCTTTAAAGCGTTTTAGGAGGTCGAGTCCTTCTGGCGTAATGTAACCTTCTTCTTGGGCTAGGTGGATGAGTTCGCTGTAGTTAGAAAGTGTCACCAATTTCACATCAGCATCCGCAAAATTCTTATCGGCTTTCGGCAATTGATAACTGAAAATCGCTACAACTCCAAGCACATCGGCTCCTTCGCGTTTAGCAGCTGCTACGGCTTCAAGAACAGACCCTCCCGTTGAAATGAGGTCTTCAACAACAACCATCTTTTGCCCCTGAGCCACACGACCTTCGATTTGGTTACCAGCTCCGTGGTCTTTTGGTTTGCTGCGGATGTAGGCAAAAGGCAAGTTCATCTTGTCGGCGATGATAGCTCCGTGTGGAATCCCTGCTGTCGCTGTTCCTGCAATCACTTCTACTTCTGGAAATTCTGCTTTAATAGCTTCCACAAAACCATTTTCAATCAAGCTACGAGTTTCTGGATAGGCAAGCGTCACACGGTTGTCAGTATAAATCGGCGATTTGATACCAGATGCCCAAGTGAAAGGCTCTTCTGGTTTAAGGTAAACTGCCTGAATTTTCAAGAGGTGGCTAGCGATATCTTTAGCAAGTGTCATATTATTCTCCTTTTGTTTTATAATCTATTTCTTTCATTTCAGTCTTGGTTCCATTCACCCTTGATGGCATGATAAGCTGCAACAGGATCCTCAGCTTGGGTAATGGGACGTCCTACTACGATATAGTCACTACCGATTTGATAAGCATCCGCTGGCGTCATGACGCGTTTTTGGTCTCCTACCGCAGCTCCCGCCGGACGAATTCCCGGTGTCAAACAGATAAAATCTGGATTGGTCGCCTGCTTGATGAGTTGCACTTCCTGAGCTGAGCAAACCACACCATCTAAACCAGCTTCAGCTGTCTTCTTGGCATAGTGAATCACAGACTCTTGCAGAGTGGTTTGGATATTTTGAAAGTCCTGCATCTGGCTTTCCGACGTTGAGGTAAGCTGGGTCACAGCAATCAATTTTGCTTCTTTTCCAAGACCTTCACGCGCAGCCTTCATCATCTCCACACCACCAGCAGCATGAACGTTGGTCATGTCCACACCAAGCTGAGATAAGACTTTCATAGCAGATTTGACTGTATTGGGAATATCATGTAGCTTGAGGTCCAAAAAGACACTATGCCCTAGTGACTTCAAATAACGGACAACTTCTGGACCTTCCGCATAATAAAGCTCCATTCCCACTTTTAAATAAAGACTTTCTTCTGCTGGGAAAAGAGATAAAAATTCCTTGACCGCCTCAAAACTAGGAAAATCAAGAGCAATAACTGGACGATGTTCACGCATACCTTTCTCCTTTTACCTTTGTAAGCTAGAGAGCATGAAAAAAGGAACCTGCCAACAGCAAGGTTCCACGAAAAATGGGTAGTCTCCACCCTTTCACCGTCTAACCTTAGCTGCCTCTCTGGACTGCTTTAAAGGTTTTTTTCTATTCTATTATTTATAGTAGGACTTGTCAAGCAAAAACTCGAAACTGGACTTCTATACCATTCAAAATCAAGAGAAAAAGTTAGTTTAACGACTCTGTGATTGCTGGCTCGTTTGGCTTTGATTTCCTTGTTCTTCTTGTTTTTTCTTTTCTTCTTCCTGTTTTTTCTTCTCAGCTTCCTTGGCCTCTTGTTTGGCTTTTTCCTCAGCCTCTTCTATCAATTTATCCGCTATAGTATAACTGTATACTCCAGCTTCCATATCGACTACACTTGGTTCAGACAATTGTGGCTTGATTTTGCTGTAATAAGGCAATTTCTTGCTCAATTCTGACAAGGGAACCAAAACCTCATCTGTATCCAGCATAGTAATTTTTAAAAGATCTGCTGTTGCCTTGCTTGGCGCTAATTCGATTTTCTGGATTTGACTCTTGATATCCTCACTGATGGTAGACAATCCTGTTATCAGCTTTTTCACCTGCTGCTCATCGTTAAAGGTAACTGTCAGATAAGTCTCAGGCAAGTTTAAGCGATCAACAGGAGTTGACTCTACTGTACCACTAGACAGAATAGGATAATGTTCTTCACCAGACACATAATAACCGACAATATCGAATTCCTTGACCTCAATCGTAAAGTTAGTCGGAAATTGATAGTTAATCTTCGCTGATTCTATCCAATGATTGGACTTGATTCGCTCAGCGTATGTTTCCTTATCCAACAATAGAGCTAAAGTATAGTCGCTATCTTGAATCCCAGAAGCCTGTTTGATGTCATCTGCCTGCGTGTTACTATTTCCCTTAACCTCGATATTTTTGATGGTCGAAAGTGGAGTCAATAGATAGACTGAAAGAAGAAGGACCAGGACACTGGGTACCAAGATACTCACAGCTCGCCAAATATGAACAGGCGCAATTTTAGGCTTGGCTGGTTTCTCTGGTTTTTTGGGTTTTTCTTTTTTCTTCTTCTCTTTTTCCTCTTTGACTTTAGGGGCATCCTTTTGAGATTTTTCTTCTTTTTCGGATGGTTCATTGCTTGGACTTGAGGCTTCCTCATCTAACTCACTCGATGATTTCTTGGATTCCTCCAGTAGTTTCGAGTTGGCCTCCTTACGAGCTTGTTTTTCCTTTTCCTTCTCTTCAGCTAGGGCAGCTTCTTCCTCAGCCTTCTTCTTCAGGTATTCCTGGTTTCGTTTCTGCCATTCAGACAATTCTTGCTTGGGGTTTGATTCTTTTTTCTTATCCTTTGACATTGATATTCCTTATGCTAGGTCTTTTCTTAATAGATCGTAAAAATCTGCAAGAGATTTCAATTCAGTCGAAGCCTTCATGCTAGCTTGGTATTGATCTTTGTGACTAAGCAAGTGACTGAGTTTCTCCTCCAAACTTTCCAAGGTCAAGTCACTTTCTTGAAGTTCTTCTGCATAGCCTTTCTTAACAAAATAGGCTGCATTTTCAATCTGGTCTCCTCGACTTGCTTCACGACCCAATGGTACGATGAGATGGAGTTTTGCCATGGCCAAGAGTTCGAAAATCGTATTGGCACCGCCACGCGTCACCACCACATCTGCCATCTCCATCAAGGGTTGATAGAGATCCGTCACATAATCAACACGAAAGAGATTTTGACTCAACTCATTGAGGCTAGAATCTCCAGTGAGATTGATAATATTGTAGCGCTCTGTCAGTTCTTGCTTATGATCAGTCACCAATTGGTTAAATACACGAGCTCCTGCAGAACCACCAACAAACAATACCGTTGGCAATTTAGGATTAAAGTGGGTTTGGATATTCACCAATTCGTCTGGTTCTGGCGCCTCTTGGCCTGTTACCTTGGTCACTGCTCCCACATGCTCAACTTTTGCAAGACTAACAGGCTGCTCAAAGGTTGAGTACATCTTAGTTGCGAATTTATAGGCAATTTTATTGGCCAAGCCCATAGACAGGTCCGATTCGTGAATAAAGACAGGCACTCCTGACACTCGCGCTGCGATAACCGGCGGTACAGAGACAAATCCTCCTTTTGAAAAAAGAGCCTGTGGACGCAGTCGTAACATGATAAAGAGGGATTGGACAATTCCCCAACCAACTTTAAACACGTCCAGCATATTTTGCCAAGAGAAATAACGACGCAACTTCCCAGTCGCAATGGAGTGAAAGGTCACATTCAAGCCTGACTTGAGAATTTCTTGGTGTTCGATTCCGTGTTTATCCCCGATATAGTGGACTTCCCAGCCGTCTTCGATGAACTTAGGCATTAACAAAAGGTTGAGGGTGACGTGTCCAACCGTCCCCCCACCTGTAAAGACAATTTTTTTCATATTATTCCTTTAACTCCGCTACTGTGTTGATAAAGAGGTCGCCACGTACTTCAAAGTTAGCATACATATCCCAGCTAGCATTGGCAGGACTGAGGAGAACCACATCTCCTTGAGTCGCGAGCTCATAAGCCTTGCGGGTCGCATCAGCAATATCTGTCGCATCTACATAAGCCACACCAGCCTTATCCGCTGCCAGTTTGACACGTTCTGCAGATTGACCGAGGATAACCATCTTCTTGAGCCCAGTAATATCTGGCACCAATTCGTCAAACTCATTGCCGCGGTCCAAACCACCTGCGATTAAGATAACCTTACTATTGTCAAATCCTGACAAGGCTTTTTGAGTAGCCAAGATATTGGTTGACTTGCTATCGTTATAGAATTTGACACCCTGAATTTCATCCACAAATTGGAGACGGTGTTTGACACCTCCAAAGGCTGATAGAGTTTCCTTGATGGTTTGATTGTCCACGCCACGGAGCTTGGCTACAGCAATAGTCGCAAGGGCATTTTCTACATTGTGGCTACCTGGAACACCGATTTCACTAGCTGCCATGACCACTTCGCCACGGAAATAGAGTTGACCATCTGCAAGATAGGCTCCATCAACCTTTTTAAGTGTTGAAAATGGAACAACAGTGGCTTGTGTTTTAGTAGCCAATTCTTTTGCCAAGTCTTGGTTAAAGTTCAATACAAGGAAATCATCCGCTGTCATCTTGTTCTGGATATTCCACTTAGCTGCCACATACTCTTCAAAAGAACCATGATAGTCGATATGAGTTGGCATGAGGTTGGTAATAACCGCAATCTCAGGATGGAATTCTTGGACACCCATCAGTTGGAAAGAAGAAAGTTCCATGACGAGCGTGTCCTTGGCTGTTGCAGTTTGAGCCACTTGACTAGCAGGATAGCCGATGTTCCCTGACAAGAGACCGCGTTGACCAGCAGCAGTCAAAACTTCCCCAATCATCGTCGTTGTAGTGGTTTTCCCATTTGAACCAGTGATACCGATAATTGGTGCTTCCGAAATCAAATAAGCCAATTCCACCTCAGTCAAGACTGGAATCCCCTTTGCCAATGCCTTTTCAATCATGGGATTGCTATACGGGATACCTGGATTTTTCACCATCAGAGCGAAATCTTCATCCAAGAGCTCCAAAGGATGCCCACCAGTGACAACCTTGATTCCATCTTCCAGTAGGCTTTGTGCAGCTGGATTTTCCTCAAAAGGCTTGCCGTCATTTACTGTCACAATAGCTCCTAGCTTGTCCAACAAACGGGCCGCAGACTCACCAGACTTAGCCAAACCTAAAACAAGAACTTTCTTATTTTTAAATTGATCGATTACTTTCATGTCTCAAACTCCATTTCTACTCCTACTATTTTACCATTTTTATGGAAATAATACTAAACGAAAATGCTCTAGCCTTCATTCTAGCATAGAAAAAGAGAGCCATAGCTCTCTTTCTATTTATCTTCTTCTGCTCTTTTTTACAGACATGAGCGTAATGTCTCTCAAGCTAAAGTAGGCTAGGGCCAGCATGGCGATTGTGACAAAGAATTCTGTCGGTAATTGGAAGATTTGCAAGATGGACAACATCAGCAAAATCAAGAGTGCAACAACTACAAAGACCAAGATAACGATGTTGACTGTTCCTTTAATACTTTGAGGTGTCGCAAATACATAGAGTAGTAATAAGAGTATCCCTATGATTAAATAGATCATCTTTATCTCTTTCTAGCTCTTATTCAGCTGATTTTTTCTTCTTGTTGGCTTTCTCACGCTCTGCCTTGTTAAGGATTTGTTTACGCAAACGGATAGACTCAGGCGTTACTTCCATGTACTCATCGTCATTCAAGAACTCAAGAGACTCTTCAAGTGTCAAGATACGTGGTGTCTTGATAACAGCTGTTTGGTCCTTGGTTGCAGAACGAACGTTGGTCATTTGTTTGGCCTTAGTGATGTTAACTGTCAAGTCGTTCTCACGAGAGTTTTCACCGATGATCATTCCTTCGTAAACCTCAGTACCTGGGTTGACAAAGATGGTTCCACGTTCTTCGATAGACATGATTGAATAGGTTGTTGCCTTACCAGCATCGATGGAAACAAGGGCACCACGATGACGTCCCCCAATTTCACCTGGAATCAATGGCAAGTATTGGTCAAAGGTATGGTTCATGATACCGTAACCACGAGTCATTGACAAGAACTCAGTTGAGTATCCAATCAAACCACGCGCTGGAACAAGGAAGACCAAACGAGTTTGACCATTACCGGTTGAAATCATATCCAACATTTCACCCTTACGTTCAGAAAGGCTTTGGATAACAGAACCTTGGTATTCTTCTGGAGTATCGATTTGAACACGTTCAAATGGCTCACATTTAACACCGTCGATTTCTTTTACGATAACTTCTGGACGAGATACTTGAAGCTCATAACCCTCACGACGCATGGTTTCGATCAGGATTGACAAGTGCAATTCTCCACGTCCTGAAACAGTCCATTTATCTGGTGAGTCCGTTGGGTCAACACGAAGGGAAACGTCTGTTTGCAATTCTGCTTGCAAGCGTTCTTCCACCTTACGAGAAGTCACCCATTTACCTTCTTTACCAGCAAATGGTGAGTTGTTGACCAAGAAGGTCATTTGAAGAGTTGGCTCATCGATGTGTAGGATTGGAAGAGGCTCAACTGCATCTGTCGGTGTAATCGTCTCACCAACAAAGATATCTTCCATACCTGAAACGGCAATCAAGTCACCTGCTTTTGCTTCTTGGATTTCACGACGTTCCAAACCAAAGAAACCAAAGAGTTTTGTAACACGGAAGTTCTTCGTTGTACCATCTAGTTTAGAAAGGGTAACTTGGTCCCCAACTTTCACACTACCACGGAAGACACGACCGATACCGATACGACCTACGAAGTCATTGTAGTCCAAAAGTGACACTTGGAACTGCAAAGGCTCATCTGAGTTGTCTACTGGAGCTGGGATATGATCGATAATGGTGTCAAAGATTGGCGCCATTGTTTTTTCTTGATCAGCTGGATCATCTGACAAGGAAGATGTTCCGTTAATCGCTGAAGCATAAACAACTGGGAAATCAAGCTGGTCATCATCTGCACCAAGCTCGATGAAGAGTTCCAAGACTTCGTCCACTACTTCTGCTGGACGAGCTGAAGGTTTGTCGATTTTGTTGACAACCACGATTGGAACAAGGTCTTGTTCCAAGGCTTTTTTCAATACGAAACGAGTCTGTGGCATGGTTCCTTCGTAGGCATCTACGACCAAGACAACACCGTCAACCATTTTCATGATACGCTCAACTTCTCCACCGAAGTCCGCGTGTCCTGGTGTGTCCATGATATTGATACGAGTTCCATTGTAAGCAACGGCTGTATTCTTAGCAAGGATGGTAATTCCACGCTCTTTTTCGATATCGTTTGAGTCCATAGCACGCTCTGCCAATTCAGTACGTGCATCAAGAGTTTCAGATTGTTTCAATAATTCGTCAACGAGGGTTGTTTTACCGTGGTCAACGTGGGCGATAATCGCAATGTTACGGATATCTTCTCTTAATTTTGTCATGATTTCCTCTAATATTTTAAATTTTTATTTCTAACTGAACAATTATACCACAGTCTCATTCAAAAATCACAGTTCAGCTAAGTGTAAATGTTTTCACTCTACTTTTCTAGTCAAGGCAACTCTTTTCAAAGTCAGAGACTTATGATAAGATAAGCTGGTATGCGTTTAGATAGATTATTAGCCCAAGAAATGATCAGTCGCAAGGCTATGAAACAGGCACTCCTGAAAAAAGAAATCCTAGTAGATGATTGTCCAGCCAACTCCCTCGCTCAAAATGTCGATACTGGATTGCAGAAACTAGTTTTTCAAGGACGACAAATCCAAGGATACAAGCACACCTACCTCATGCTTCATAAACCAGGTAGAGTGGTGACAGCCAGTCAGGATAAGGACCTACCAACCGTCATGGACCTCCTTCCACCTGACATCCAGTCTGACCAGCTCTATGCTGTCGGCAGATTAGACCGTGACACGACGGGACTGCTCCTTCTGACAGACAATGGACCTCTTGGTTTTCAGCTCCTTCATCCCCAGTACCATGTCGATAAATCCTATCAAGTGGTGGTCAACGGACTGCTCACACCAGAACATATCCAAAAATTCAAAGATGGGATTGTCTTTTTAGACGGGACCACTTGTAAACCTGCTCAGCTCGAAATTCTGTCCTCAAGCCCAACAGAGAGCCGGGCCTCCATCACCATCTCAGAAGGAAAATTTCATCAGGTTAAAAAAATGTTCCTCTCAGTTGGTGTCAAGGTGACTGCCCTAAAACGCGTCCAATTCGGTGACTTTACATTAAACCCAGAACTAGCAGAAGGGCAATACCGTCCCTTGAATCCAGAGGAATTGGAAATCATTAAAAACTATTTAGAAAAAAGTGGATAAAAGAAAAAAGCTTTATGTTTAAAGCTTTTTTCTTTTTTGCTTATCTAAAAACTATTGCGATTGCTAGAATCCAGTTAAGAACAGAAACTACAAGTCCTACGATATTGAGAATTTTTTCTGTTTTATAGTCCAGTCCAGATTCTTTTTGGTATGAAAAAGCCAAGACCAATCCTATAATCCCCAAAATCAGACCCACTATTGGAGATAGCAAACCAAGGACGATAGATAAGATACCTAAAATAAGTGAAGGTTTTTTCTTTTGTTGTGAATTCATATTACAAAATCTCCTTAAATTTAATATAAATGATGATACCATAAAATGCTAGCTTTATCACTCATTCGACAGTTTTTACAGAATGTTAGCTTGTCTTGATCTTCCCTTTCCAAGAATCCAATCCATAAGAAAGGATATAAATCTCAGAAAAACCTTGTTTTTTCAAATAAAGTGCGGCATTGGTCACTCGTTGTCCGCGTTGGTTTTCGTAGAGAAGGACAGGTTTATCCTTACGAAGGGCTGCAAGGCTTGACTTCAACTGATTTGAAGGAATATTGCGAGCTCCGAGGATATGTTTTCTGTGAAATTCTGCTGGTTCACGGACGTCAATCAATTGCCCTTTCCGAATCAAGTCTTCAAATTCCGCATTATCCACAATCTTAGCCGCACGACGAATACGAAGGTAGTTATACCCCATCCATGCCACCATCGCTAATACGATTCCCCAAACAATCCAAATTGTCATAAGTTCTTATCTCCATTTTTCTCTATGTAGTCTAATTCTATCTTGTGCTCTCTACGAAGAACAGCTTCCGCCTCTAGATAGTCTAGCTTGTCCATCAGACCTGCATCATAGATCCGAGAGAGTTCGAGCTTCATCAGTTCAATATCATACAAACGCTTCCCCATGTAAACAATAATGCCAAATTGTTTGAGAAATTGCTGCACATCATAGAATGTTTTCATAGCTTCCATTTTAGCAGATTCTAGACTTTTTTTCAATACTGGACCAGCTCTTTCCCCCTATTTTCTTCGTCTTCATTGCCCATTCTTCCGCAAGTATGGTACAATAAAAACATGAGAATTCAACAACTACACTATATTATCAAAATCGTCGAAACTGGCTCTATGAATGAGGCAGCTAAGCAGCTCTTTATCACCCAACCCAGTCTCTCTAATGCTGTTCGAGACTTGGAAAATGAAATGGGCATTGAAATCTTTATCCGCAATCCCAAGGGCATTACCTTAACCCGTGATGGGATGGAGTTTCTCTCCTACGCTCGCCAAGTTGTCGAGCAAACGCAGCTTCTGGAGGAACGCTATAAAAATCCTGTCGCCCACCGCGAACTTTTCAGCGTTTCCTCTCAGCACTATGCCTTTGTAGTCAATGCCTTTGTCTCTCTGCTCAAAAAAAGTGATATGGAGAAATACGAGCTCTTCCTTCGTGAAACTCGGACTTGGGAGATTATCGATGACGTCAAGAACTTCCGTAGCGAGGTCGGTGTCCTCTTTTTAAACAGCTACAACCGCGATGTTTTAACGAAAATGCTCGATGACAATCACCTCTTAGCCCACCACCTCTTTACCGCTCAACCCCATATCTTTGTTAGCAAGACCAATCCTCTAGCTAAAAAAGACAAGGTCAAACTGGCTGATTTAGAAGATTTTCCTTACCTCAGTTACGACCAGGGGACGCACAACTCCTTCTACTTTTCAGAGGAGATTCTTTCACAAGAGCACCACAAGAAATCCATCGTAGTCAGTGACCGTGCCACCCTCTTTAACCTCTTGATTGGTTTGGATGGTTACACCATTGCAACAGGGATTTTGAACAGCAACCTCAACGGAGATAATATCGTTTCCATTCCGCTGGACATTGACGACCCGATTGAACTGGTCTATATCCAACATGAAAAAACCAGCCTGTCTAAGATGGGCGAACGCTTTATCGAATACTTAGTAGAAGAAGTTCAATTCGATAGTTGAACAACTCTAAAACATATTTTATAATATGTTTTGGAAAATAAAAATTGGAGAAAAATGTTGAAAAAGTTAATATTAGTAAGTACCATCGCACTCTCTATCACAGGATTGCCACAAGCATCAATATCAGCAGAAGAAAACACAACTCAATCCACATCTGCTGTCAAGGAAGCAATTGCCAAAGAAGAAAAGAAAGAATCGAGTGTTGAGGAAAACTCTAAATCAGAAACTCTTCCGAAAGTAGATGTACAAGAAGACAAGCCTAAAAAAGAAGGGTGGTACCAAGAAAATCAAAACTGGCGCTTTTACCAAGATGATAAGCCTGCTTTGAATTGGAAACAAATCCAAGGAAAATGGTACTACTTCGATCAAGATGGAAATCGTCTTCATTCTACTATCTACAAAGGCTATGCCTTTGATCAAGATGGTGTCATGATAGAAAATAGTTGGACCAAATTGGACAACCAATGGTATTATGCTAATTCCTCTGGACGACTAATTCAGAACACCTGGAAAAAAATTAACGGCTCTTGGTACTATTTTGATCAAACTGGAAGCATGCTCAGCAACACCTCCGTTGACGGCTATCTTCTCACAAAAAGCGGAGCTATGGCAGAAAAGGGTTGGACTAAATTAGACCAAATTTGGTACTATGTCGCTCCTTCCGGAAAAATTTTGCAGGACAAATGGGAGAAAATCAACGGTTCTTGGTATTACTTTGACAAAGACGGTGGAATGCTGAGTGCGACAACCTTCAAGGGCTACCTCTTTAACCAGAGCGGAGCTATGGCAGAAAACAACTGGGTCAAAATCAAGGATACTTGGTTCTATGCGAACGGGTCAGGTAGATATGTCCAACAAAACTGGCAAAAGATTCAGGGTTCCTGGTACTCATTTGACCAGAATGGTGGAATGCTAGCAGACAAATGGAAAGAAAGCTACTACCTTAAAACCAGTGGAGCCATGGCGGAGAATGAGTGGATCTTCGATAAAGCCTACAAGAGCTGGTTCTATCTAAAAGCGGATGGTCGTTATGCAAATCAGGAGTGGATTGGAGCATACTACCTCAAGTCAGGCGGTTACATGGCAAAGAGCGAATGGATTTACGATAACTCTGACAAAGCACGCTACTACCTAGATGATAATGGACATTATGTTTCAGGAACTTACAAGATAGACGGTAAGGAACACCTGTTCCAAAAATACGGCCAATGGATTTCTGAAGTTTCAACTGAAGGTGGATTTACAAAAGGCCTATACAGCAATACCATTTTCCTAGATCCTGGGCATGGTGGTCGAGATTCAGGTGCCTTTTACTACAATGTCGCTGAAAAAGATCTCAATATGCAAATCTATCGTAAGCTTCGTACTAAGTTAGAAGAACTAGGCTACAAGGTCCTCACTTCTCGTGATAGTGATATTGACGTTGATTTTGTTACCGAACGTTCTCGTATGGTTAATAAGACCAACTCTGATATTTTTATCAGTATTCACTTCAACGTTACTGGTAATACCTACTCAAAAGCAAGCGGTATTCAAACCTACTCCTATAGCGATGAACCTGATTACCCAAGTAAGATTAATAAATACTGGCACAACCATCCTGATCGCATTAGTGAAAGTAAGCGCCTCGCTGCTGCTATCCACTCCTCTCTCTTAGCCGAAACAGGGGCTAAGGATGCTGGTCAGTTAGAAAGAAGTTTTGCCGTCCTACGCGAAACAGCCAAACCAGCCGTCCTCCTTGAACTTGGTTATATGGATAATTTCACTGAAAGCCAACAAATCAGAGATAGTCGCTACCAAGATAAACTGGTCGCAGGCATTGTGAAAGGAATTCAAAAATATTACGCTGGTAAATAAAAATAAAGTCTCGAGAAACCTCGAGACTTTTCTATTTGTCTTCTTTTTTATCTTTATCAGGAAAGAGATAGCCAATGCCTACACAAGCTAACACACCGGCACCAATCACCAAACCACTTGAAATTGGCAAGAGATCCAAAATAGCATTTGCAATGATAAAGGCAATAATCAAACACATCAGACTAGCCTTATAGTCTTTTTTCAAAAGATTTTCTAGAGTGAAATAGAGGAACAATCCTACCGGAATCAGTGACCAGAGGTTGACATCCAAACTTGGCCAACCAACAGAACCGAAATACAATACTAGCGCTGCTGCTACTAAAAATACAAGTCCCAATAATTTTTTCATTTTTATGTCTCCATTTTCTTTTTTATTGACTTGAGTTGTCTGATACTGACCCCTCATGTCCCTTACATGAACCATTATAGCAGAGGAATTTTTCAAGAACAAGCCCTTTTGCCTATCTGGTCTCTATCTCAGTCTAAGTGGTTGAATATTACCGACAACAAAAAAAGAAGCCTAATTAAGGCTTCTTGATTCTGCCGATTGCAACAGTATTTTTGAACGAATACAATCTAGTTTTTCTTTTCCTTAGATTCTAGAGAAGATTTGATTGCTTCACGCTCAGCCTGTAGTTGAGCTAAATTCTTCTCCTCTTCATCAAGTTTACTGGCATCTGGTTTCACACGATAATAAACATCTTCTGGTTTCATTAACATCGCTTCATATTGTTGTCCAGAAAAAAGTCTTTCCTCAGCATGATTACTTTTATCCGTAATCTTTCCATCATCAGCAGGTTGCATAACAACACCACTTGGCACAGCTACTACTACAAATCCTCCAGCAACAGAATCTTTTACCCATGCACTGATAGACGCTGTCTCAGAGTTACGACTATCTTGTCCTTTTGATACCTTTAATCCAACTACAGATTCGTACTTTTGATCATTTGTAAACCAAGTCGCATCTACTTCTCCAGAATCATTAATAATGTATTCATTGCCAGATTGACTACGCCAAGTGCCTTCTAAACTAGACAAATCATTGTTCTTGATTGCTTCAATATCTAGTTTTAGAACAGCAGTTTCTTTCTTCAACTTGCTAACTAGTGCTTCTGCTTCCGTAATTTTGGTATCTAAAGCAGTCAGTTGATCCTTGAGTTTCTGAATTTCCTCTTGTTTATCCTTATCAGTTTCATCTGTTTTTCCTTGGCTTGTAGACGATTGACTTGTTGTCTCGTTAGTTGAAACTGAAGACGATGCTTGATTTGGCTCTTTCTTTCCAATCAGAAGATATGAGAAAATACTTACCAAGATGAGAGTGACTAAAACAGAGAGTGCTATGCCAATATAGATTTTTATATTTTTATTCGGAGCCGACTTTGATTCAGACCGCTTAGGTCCATTGATCTCTTCAAATTGTTTTACCCATTCTTTCTTATTCATAATTTTCTCCTTTTGGATTGATATTCAGCCAAGCTTACGATACTTCATTCGTTACTATCCATGAACTTTTATGACTTTTAAAAAAAATCCAAGCAAAAATTTCTAGAATAAATAACTATAAAAATATCTCTAGATTGGTATCAAAACAAGTATTTATTACAATACATTATACCACAAAATATAAACAACCGTTTGTATTTATATTTTTATAAGCCAAAGAAATGGATTTTAAACAGAACCCATCTCCATTAGAAAAAGCCTGTCCTGAAACAAGGCTTTTACATATATCTCTTTCAAATCTCCCATTTTTATAGAAATCTAAATAATATATTTCTAAATCAATATTTTCACAAAACTATGTCATCACCTCACTATCTAATCTCAGTACATAAACCATTTTTTCTATGGCTTTTGTCTTAATCTTGATTTTTTTTCTTCAATCCAAGAAAAGCTCCTACTATAAACATGATTCCGGCAGCTAATAGTGTCTGGGCTCCGCTTGCTGTTCCGGTTTTTGGCAACTCATTAGGATTGTTACTAGTTGATTTACTATTGATGTTGGTATTTTTATTAGTTAAGTTCCCTTGTTCATTTAGATAAACGTTCTTGTTAATTTCAAAGTTTTTATCATTTTCATCAGAAACAATACTGTTGACATCATTAGTTGAATTAGATTGTGTTTTTTCTTTCTTTTTCGATACATCAAAAGTAGGTTTATTTTCCTCCTCCTTTTTCTCCTCTATTTTCTTGAATACAGGTTTTATAAAGGTATCTTTTGATAGATTAATAACATAGCCGGAGTCTTTTTTCCCTTCGAAACCAGAAATTTCCCAACCATCAAATTGGTATCCTTTTTCTAATTCACCCTTATAGACAGGTAACATAAAATCTTCTTCCGACACTATCGTTGAACTCATTTCTTTTCCATTTTGAATGGTCACAGTTACTGTATGAGGATTTAGTTCACTTACCTCTCCCGTATCTTTGTTTAAAATGAATTCTTTTACGGTTGTATTTCTTGCAAAATCTTTTACAACAATCTTAATGTTTAGTGTCTTTTCTGTTAGTTGTTTAATATCATCAAATGATTTGTATTCTTTTCCATTTACATAAATATGTTGTTCTTGAATCTCACCATCGAATCCATTATTTCTTTTATCATTGATGTCAAAGACTACAGATTTTCCATTAGCATATTCGATACTAGTATTTCCTTTAGGATCAATGCTTACTTCAGGTTTTACATTATCATATAAAAATTGATAGTGTACTCCAACTGCTTTTGCATTCAAATCGCTATAGCCAGTTTGAAGATAAACATTTCCATCCATATCTGTTACCTTATCTGGAAATCCGTTTGCTTTATAGTCTTTCATTCCCCAGTCCATGATGTCACCGTCTTTAACATTAAGCTTAATGTTAAAACCTCTAGTGTTATCAATGTGTAAATCTCCGTAGATTAAATAATTGTCTACAACCGATTCATTAACTCTCAACTCCCAGTTAAAACCACCCTTATCAGAAATCTTACCTCTTAAATAGAATTCTGGATTTCGTACATAAATTTTATTAGTTTTAGATGGATTAAAGTAGTTCTTGTCCATTGAAAGATTTACTGGTTTTGCATCAATAAATAACGTAGAGCCATCTTCTTTTATAGCTTCGACGTTGGACTTATCTTCTCCAGTGTACTCTTTACCATCCTTACCAAATAATACCAGTTTAGAAGGATCTGTTACAAGATTGCCATCTTTATCGATTGCCTCCCCTTTATCATTCATTTTAAATGTAAACACTTGATATCTTACAATGTTAAAGCCGTCCAAAGCCGACATTAATACTGATTGAGTACTTCTTCCATCTTCAACATTTCTACTATCAGCATAAATTGTTGTTTCTGATAAGACTCTTAGATTAGGATTGGCCTTTTGGATTTTTGCTATATCTTCCTGGCTATAAACTCCATTCCCTTCTAACATATCCGTTTTTCCAGGATTATAGGTAGTCACTTTTAGTGCATAGCCTTTTCTTAGAATGATGTTATCCTTTAATAGATATTGTTGTTTTTCTGAATCAGAATAGATTTTACCAGATTCCATTTCCGTTAAATTGTTTGGTTTATTTTTTGAAAGATCTCCTTCTCCTAATTCTATTACATTCCCATAACTTGATGCATACGGATATTCTGTTTTAGTTTCCTTATTTTTTTCAGGCATTCTAATTTTAGTTTCAGCTTTTATCTGATCATCATCTTTAACAAAGAATCTCATATCTCCTGCAAAAGCTAATCCATCCACAATATCATTAATATTAGCGTACAAATCAAATGTCATCGTTTTCGAATGTGAATCATACTTGGTCGTTTTGATTTCTATCGATTTATAATTATTGCCATAATATACCTTGGCATTTTTAGAAACATTACTGATCTTTCCAAGAATTTCAAAGTGTCCATCTTTAGACGGGTTTAGAATGCCATAAATTTTTGATTTGATTTCATCAAGTTTTTCAGTTTCATATTCTAAGGCACTACCATCGTCATATGCAATGATATTTCCCTTATCATCGTATTTATAATCGTATTCCTCTATTCTCTTACCAGTTTCACTTGTAAAGTCATCAACTTCTCTAAATTTCTTTTTAATGAGTTTCTTTAAATCTTTGCTTTCAAAGTCTCTAATTGTTGAAATTGTTTTATGAATAGTCAAGCTAGATTTTTCTTCGGTAGCCTCTTCATTTTCTTGATGATGTTCTACTTCCGTTGTATCTTTTTTAAGACTATCCTCTTTTCTATTTTCTAAATTTTTAAATTTAGATTCGGAAATCTCGCCAAGCTTTTGGTATTTAGATGAATCTTGATCAGGATCTACTAGATAATAGGAAATCATCCCATTTTCATCAGCATGATCAGCAAATTTAATTCTATGAATCTTTGTGAAATTGCTAGAACCGTCTAATGCAATCACTTCAATGATTTTGCCCCTTAAATCTCCTGCACCTTTAATTTCATAAATGGTGTTTCCGTCTTTGTCAAGTTTCCTATTTCTTCCTTGACCCTCACCTGCATAAGTGACCTCAAGATTTTTCTCAACCTCTCCATCTTCATTAACAAGAGCGGCGCCAGCATACCAAACTTCGTTGGCAATCTCGTCAAATTTTTCAGGATGTTCTTTTTGATCTCTCGCAAATAGCGTTTCATTCTTGTATTGCTCTTTGACCTTGTGATAAGTATCCTTTGTAATCAACTTAATTTTTTCAGGGTTTGAAAAATCAATTGAAACAATCTTTGGAGGTGTGTTATCAATTTTTACAGGAATATAGGAAACCTGCCATGGATAATCCTTGGTTAATCTATATTTAAATTTATAGAAATATTGGCCTTCCGCAATCGGTTCAAATTGTCCTCGTATCTTAGTAGCAGGATCTTTTTTGTCATTACTTTCTGGGGCATTTTCTTCTCTACCTCTTGGGTTATAAATGAGTCCATCCCATTTCAAGTCACCCCAAACTTTTAGCTTAGAAGATTTAATGCCCTTTGCATCATTTCTTTTAGAGTTTAAAATTCCTTTAATAAAGTGTTCTCTCGAAATGACTTTTAAGTCTATTTGATTTTCTCCTTCTTTATTTGTATTTACTATTGAAATCACTCCTTCTTCTGCACTTCTTAATACAAGTGGAGAAGGCGTTAATCCTCTCTCAAGTTGAGCATCTTGAGGATTTCCATTTGAATCTAAAGGATAAATTTTAGCAATATTAGAACCACTCGTTGATGGTGCGTTGATTCCTTCGTTATTGAAAGCAAATAATTCTGGATTTTGATCTAGGGATGTTGTATTTTTATCTTTTCTGTTTTGTATAACTCCTGCTGGATTAAATTTATCTATACCATGTTCTCCACCAATTCCCTTATTTAAGGTACCTGGAATTTTTGGTTTACCATCGTCATCATAACCTTCCATCGCTTTTGATTTTGACCCTTCTTCCCAGGCCCATTTATCAAGTATTGGTTCGTGGTTCCAATTCCCAGCAAATCCCATTAGAGGCATCGATAGAGATGGTTGGAAATTTGTTTTCTTCCCGTTGGAGTTTAGAGCTTCCATTTCTTCCACTGACTCAAAATGAATAAATGATTCTACAAATTTATTTTTGTTTTTAGCCTCTCCAACATTTATAACCGCATTTAAATCAAAGCTGGAATTTGGACCTATAGTGAAAGTGTCATGCTCAAATGTGATATTTGCTCCTTTGACTTTTTCTGGGTGAATTTCTGGAACAATTTGCTTCCCGTCCGGAGATTTTTCATCTTTATATGTTTCATCGAGTTTTAGCCTATCAGTTAGAGCATCTGTAGTTACAGTTGATGCTGAAACTTTAAAGGTTAAAGGTCTATTTGAGGTATTGTGAAGCTTGATTGTAAAGTATTTTTTATCACCTTTTATTTCTTTAAGAGAAATGGAACCATAAGAGTTTACCAAACCTTTAGAATCCGTGTTTTTGAAAGTCGCTACGACTTCATTTCTCAAAGCATTGGCAACATTAATTAGCCCCGCTCCCTGCTGTCTAGGTGATGCAAAGTATTGGCTTTTTTCTTTCCAAGAAGTTGCGTCCATCATAGGTCCTGCAGTATTTTGTAGCGCTATTTTTGTAAGACTTGTAAGGTCTATTTTGTCATCTCCCTTAAGATTTTTCAAGACAGGTCTTTCAAGCAATTCCTTTAATTTTGGTCGAATCAAAACAGTAGAAGCTGCTACGATTGGAGTTGCCATGCTAGTTCCTGACATATAACCATAAGTAGATTTACCATTGATAACATTTAGAGTAGATTTAATATTTTTACCAGGTGCTGAAACATCCGGTTTTAAAAGCAAATCTGTTCTTGGCCCCCAAGATGTAGACCCTGCTGGAACGATGATATCTTCTTTATAAAGTTCTTTGTCTGTGTCAGGTGCAAAATTAAAGTCAATTTCTTTTTCATCACCTACATTCGGTTTATTAGAATTATAGCTTTCCATATCAATTGGATAGTATTGTTCTAAGTTATCTTTAAAATCTTCCTTATTATTTCTTTTGACTTCAGTTTTTTTATCAGGGTTAATCATGTTCCATAATTTTACACCATCATCTCCTGAAATTGAAAATACTTGACTTTTAGTCCCTTCATCCGCTTCATATCCCATAGCTGGAAGGTCTGTCCAATTATCTCTATTGTAGTAATTTACAGTATTTACAACCATAATGGCACGTGCGCCTTTATCCATAGCTCTTTTAAAAGCATCTTTTAAATCCTTGGTATAAATTCTATCCATTACTGCAATTTTGCCCTTAAGATCCAATCCTATCAAATCTTGGTCTTGACCTTTGCCTATATATACAAATTTTAATGTATTTGGAGTTTTTGACCCATCCTCATTTGTTAGGATTTTATTTTTATCGAAAAAAGCCCCTATATTTCTGTATTTAAAACTTTGTCCTCCAATGTTAACCTTATCAAACTCAATGGTTTGATTCTTAGCAGAAGCGACCGCTATCGCATCTTCATGTGCGGCAGTTCGTGTTACATTTCCAGTATCTGTCATTTTCAGATTATTATTTGCTACTAAATCCCAAGAAGAACTTGAAGCAGAAGTCGCAAAGTTACCTGTAGCAACAACCATTGGGATTCCTGCTTTTCTTAATGCTCTAATAGCCTCCCAATATTTCTCGCCTACAAGACCGGTTCCTGTAAAACCAGATGATACCGAAACAACATCGACATTGTGTTTGATCGAATCTTCAATAGCATGAAACATTGTTTCATCACCCGCAAACCCAGATCCTGCGTCAGAGTACATTTTATAAGAGAAAATTTGTGCATTAGGCGCAATTCCATCTATGCCATTAAAGTTCTTGATGTCTTTTTCAGTATCATTTCCAGCAAGAATCCCTGCAATATGCATCCCATGTGGGTCAAAATAATCCCTACCATCATCATATTTTTCTACAGTGATTTTACCACCATTATAATAATTGAACGCATGAGGGATTTTATCACTCAACCAATAATTTTTATCAGTGCCTTTTAAGTCTTCTTTTTTAAATTTCATTGAGTCTTTGGCATCATCATCAATCCTCATAGCCTTATGCCTATAATCTGTTCCAGTATCGATATTTGAAATGACCATACCTCTACCATCAAAATTTTTCCCAAATGGAGCATTAATAGACTTTAGGTAATCAATAGCTTCCTCAACTCCAATTTCCTTTCTGGCATGATTCATCATTGGTTGGACTTTTTGTGATCGTTCAACCGACGAAACACCTTCTATTTGTTTAATTTTGTCCAAATTTTCTGGAGTTGTTTCAATGGCAGCGCCATTAAAAATCGTATTATAGGTATATAAAACTTTTGTATCCTTAAGATTTGATAGTTCCTTAATTACTTTTTCTCGAGATTCTTTATCTTTAAATTCAGCAATATAGACAAGTTTATCTTCTTTTTTCGGATTTTCTGTATCTTTATTTACAAATGAGTTCGCATCATCTCCTTTGGATTGATTGGAGTCTTCTTTGATACTTTCTACTTCGTTACTAGTTTTTTTGTCTATCTCAGACTTTCTACTAACAACTTCTTTTTCCTCAATAACTGTTGTCTTCTTCTCTTCAGTATCCTTTGAAGTTTCTATAACATTATGAAGTTCTTCAGATTGTTCATTGTTTTCTGTTTCTTTATCTGCTACTACTTTTTCTTTATCAGAAATTCTTAAAGCATCTTCAGAACTAGGTGCATCTGCTAAAATTACCTCATTGGGGGCATATGCTGCTAAAATAACTGCAGCAGTAGTTAATGACAATACCGTACTTTTTTTCATTATAATTCCTTCATTTTTTATTTTAAACCCAATAGATAGAAAACTTTAACTTTGCTAGCCTTTGTTATAAAAAGTTTTATGACGTATTATCTAGTGGGATAGAGTAGTACATTTATATATAATTGTTAGCTCTCTGAAAAATAGTATATCAATTAAAAAAATTTAAGTCAAGAAAAATTAACCCAGGTTAATTTTTTTTTTAATCCATGTTAACAAAAAATCTAGTCAATAAATTTTATAGTTAACTGGGTGCAATATAAACTCATTCTTACCATCAAAAATATTATCAATTAACTGAACTAACTACCAAAATCGCAAAAAGGGGGGATAGATACAACTTATACCTCAATAAATATGCAAAAACAACCGCTATAATTTTCAACGGTTGTTTGTAACATATTTAATTTTTAACTCTCATCCTATCTTATATCTTAAGAACCCGCACTTTCGTAGGCATCCAAGCCCCTGTCCCAGAGTTTTAAAGAAATAACAAAGAAAACAAGGGAAATCAAAATCAACCCACCAATGTTAAAGAGCCCGTCTTTGTCCTGCAAGAAATAGCTGGCAGGATAGTAGGCCGTAAAGGCGAAAGGCACGATAAAGCTAATCAACCAACGAAGGAGCGAATTGTAAATGGAAATCGGATACTTGGCAAAGTCATTAAACATATAGAAAATGTAAATCATGGCTCCTGACTGCTTGGTCCAAAAAGCGATACTGGCAGTCGCGATTTTCAAGGAAGTATAGATCAAGGTCGCAAAAGGAATGCAGACTAGAAAAATCAGGAATTTTGGAAGAGTCCAAGCAATGCTTGATACTGTTGTCGCTAATAAAATGCCACCGACCAATAGTTCGCCCAGGGCATCAATCTGAAAGGTCTCAACCAGAATGTGAAAAAGAGGATTAATAGGACGCGTCAGGTACTTGTCAAACTCTCCTTTTCGCACCAAACGTTGCCCCAGTGCCCAGAGATTGTCAAAGAAGAGATGGTCCAATCCCTTGGGAATCAAAGAAAAACCATAGATAAAGGCGATTTCTTGAAAAGTCCATCCTTCTAGGGATGGAATATGTTGAAAGATGACATTGAGAAACAAGAGGTTCAAGCCTTGGGTCAGGAAAACACCTAACACACCAACCACAAAATCAACCTTGTATTCCATGATTTGCTTGATGTATTGTCTGATAAAAATCAGATGCATGCGTTGATATTTTTTCATACTAACCTCCCTGAATGGTGATGAATGACTGGACTCGTTTCCAAATCAACTGAGACAAGCCCACCATCACTATAAGCCAGAAGAACTGGAGCAAAAGCGCTTGAAGAATTTGACTGGCATCGTATTTCCCAACGATAATCATGACCGGAGTATAAATCAAGGATGAAAAAGGCAAGAAGGACAAGATATCAGAAACAATCTTTGGAAAGAAAGCCAAGGGAATCAAACTTCCAGACATAAAGGCCACTATTGAAGTCTTGAGGAGATTGGAACCCCATAAATTTTTAAATACAAAGGCTGAAAATCCAAAGCAGATATTAAAGAAAAAGTTAATCAGATAAGCCAGAGTTAAGCTAAAAAGATAAAGGACAGTTAATCCCAGCACTTCTACCATCCCTTGTCCAGATAAGATTTTCATCAACACAATAACACTTAAAAATGGCAGTCCTACACTGACAAAAATCAACCACTTGGAACCAAGCTCGGTGAAGAGATAAGAGGCCGCAAAATGCACTGGTCGCAATAAGCGCATGATAATGGAACCATCCTTGACCTCCTCACCAATCATAAAGGAGCTATCTGACCTGGTCAAAAGATTAGTCACAAAACTCATAATGATGTAGAGGGTGATATCTGCCATGCTGAAGCCCTGAATCGAAGAATCTTGCGAGGAATCAAAGACCGCCTTCCAGAGATAGAAAGCCACAAAAGCCCCCATGACATCGCCAATCCGATAGAGAATAAAGTTGACTCGATAAGTGATCAACTCCTGAACACCTGCATTGATAAAGGGTTTATAACGTCTCCACAATTTGACCATCTTAGAGCTCCTTTCGGTAGAAGCGACGGATAATATCCTCAATATCCGTATCCAACATCTTCAAATCGCGAATTTCAAAATCAGACAGGGTTTGCTTGATAATATCAGCTGACTGGTAGCGGGAACTATCAAATTCAATATTGAGGCTATTTCCTTGTCTATCAATGGTCATATCAGGCAGGCCTTCATAGTGAGAAAGGAGATGACTTTGACCTGGTACCAGTTCAAAAGAAAGAGTCTTCATCTTGCCAAAGGTTTCCTTGAGCTGGCTAACCGTTCCATCAAAAATCTCTTGCCCCTTGTCAATCATAAAAATCCGATCACAGAGTTGCTCAATGTCACTCAGGTCATGAGTGGTCAAGAGAATGGTTGTTTCTTCCTCCTGATTGATTTGGGTGATAGCCCGACGAATATTGTCCTTGACCGACACATCCAAACCAATGGTCGGTTCATCTAAAAAGAGAACCTTGGGATTATGAAGTAAGGAAGCCGCAATGTCCGCACGCATCCGTTGACCCAGTGAAAGAGTGCGCACGGGGTCCTTGATAAATTCCTTCAAATCCAAGACTTCATTTAAAAAGTCCATGCGCTTATGAAAGAGCGAGTCTGGCACATCGTATATCTCTTTCAAGACCGTATAGGTCTCTTGCAGAGCCAAATCCCACCATAGCTGGGTGCGTTGTCCAAAGACCACACCAATATCCTTAACATAATCCTGACGATTGTCCTGCGGAATCTTACCATTAATCCGACAAAAACCAGATGTCGGTTTCAAAATCCCTGTCAGCATTTTGATGGTTGTCGACTTCCCAGCACCATTTGCCCCGATAAAGCCTAGAATTTGGCCTTTTGGAACCTCAAAGGTTAAATTCTTGACCGCTTCAAAGGTCTGTTTTTCAGGATGAATAAAGGAGCGCAAAGCTCCCTTCAAACCAGGTTCCTTGACTGTCTTCACAAAATTTTTCTGAAGATGTTCCACTTCTATCATTGCCATAAATCTCTCCCTATAGCAAGGAATAGCAACATTGTATTTTTAACTACAAATATCTAAATCCTTACTTTCTACAACTTCTACATTTTATTATTACAGAAGGCTTTATACCAACCTATTATAGTCCAATAAAAACTAGAATGCAAGCGTTTGCCTATGGATTATGAAATTAGAGATTTCTCTCTTAAAATAATACTTTGAAACAAAAATTCTGATTTGATGATTTCCTAGAACACTAAAAAACCCTGCCCATTGGGCAGGGTTTTTGGTAAGAAAAAGAATTTTTTTTAATCGAAAAAATTCACGATTCTACTGTTAATCCTTCAGCATTTAATTATTGTCATCAGTCTAAAATTAAAATGATCTCTAAACCATCAATTACTCTTTAAAAAATCTTCAATCTGAGAAACTATTTCATGACTTTGATAATGATAGAGGTCGTGAGGCGCATCCATATAGACGACTTGAACATTAGACTGGTCGCTTATAAATCTCTCTGCATAACGTTGCCATTCTGATTGGCTAAAACTAGTACCTTCACCGTTAGACACCAGTAATAAGGTGGGAATTTTCGGATTGATGCTAGAAGTAACTTTCTTGGCGTTTTCCTTTACCGTTTGAGATTCATGAAGCATGGCTTGTGACATCAACTGCTTATAAGCTAGAAATCTATATTGTTTTCGTTCAGTTTCAGTCAGAGTTTGATTTTTTATATAAAAAGACTCAGGGAAGTAGCGTAATAAACCAATCTTGCTGCTCCAATATGCCACAGTGAGCAAGGTCTGATTATCCTTTAAATTCTCATAACTTGACGGCAGTGCCCAATCCAGACCAATCAAGGCTTTCACTTCATTAGGATATTTCTCCTGCCAAGCCAGACTCTCAAGACTCGCTATGGAATGAGACAGAATGATAAACGGCCCTGTGATATTTGCTTGCGAAAGAGCTTGGCGAGTCTCAGACAAAACCTCCATCACATCTCTTGAATGATTGCTATCATCACTATAACCATATCCCGCTCGCTCCACGATGACTACCTTATACCGTTTCGATAAGGATTCCGATACATTTTTAAAGTCCAATATGGGAGAAGCAATACCAGCACCTGAGAGAACTACTATAGTCTCAGGTCCATCCCCTTCAACGTAAATATTTATTTGATGTCCATTGACAAGAACTTGTTGTCCCATAGGTGATAGTGAGGCTTCTTCCTTTTCCAAACTGATACGGTGAAAGATGAATGTAGCGAGTAAAAACAAAAGAATGAAACTAAGAATGCCAAGAAACCATTTTTTCAGTATTTTCATAGCATTATTGTA
Source organism: Streptococcus sp. HMSC062H02 (assembly GCF_001813005.1). GTDB lineage: Bacteria > Bacillota > Bacilli > Lactobacillales > Streptococcaceae > Streptococcus > Streptococcus oralis_S. The sequence continues at coordinate 62,637 of NZ_KV811100.1, read as the reverse complement.
CAAAAAATAGAACCTTTTAGCAACTTAAGATTGGTTCTTCTACAGTATATTCGCTATATATCCAGACACAAAAAACCCACCCAATGGGCAGGTTTCATCTGTATTGTTCAGCTAGATTATGCTTTACCTTCTGAACCGAATACGTCGATACGTTCTTCAACTGATGCTTGGATAGCTTTTACACCGTCAGCCAAGAATTTACGTGGGTCGAAGAGTTTTTTCTTGTCGTATTCTGCTTCGTTTGCTTCGTAGTCACGAGCAAATTTACGAGTTGCGTTAGCGAATGCGATTTGGCATTCAGTGTTAACGTTAACTTTCGCAACACCAAGTTTGATAGCTGCTTGGATTTGGTCATCAGGAATACCTGAACCACCGTGCAATACGATTGGGAAGCCTGGAAGAGCTTCTGTCAATTTCTTCAAGTGGTCAAGGTCAAGACCTTCCCAGTTTGCTGGGTAAGGACCGTGGATGTTACCGATACCAGCTGCCAAGAAGTCGATACCAGTTGCAACCATTGCTTTAGCGTCTTCGATTGGAGCCAATTCACCTTTACCGATGATACCGTCTTCTTCACCACCGATAGTACCAACTTCAGCTTCTACTGAGATACCTTTAGCGTGTGCTTTTTCAACAACGTCTTTAGCCAATTTAAGGTTTTCTTCAACTGGAAGGTGTGAACCGTCAAACATGATTGAAGTGTAACCAACTTCGATACACTCAAGTGCATCTTCGTAGTGACCGTGGTCAAGGTGGATAGCTACTGGTACAGTGATACCCATTGACTCAACAAGGTTAGCGATCAAGTTGCGAGCAACTTTGTAACCACCCATGTATTTAGCAGCACCCATTGAAGTTTGGATCAAAACTGGAGCTTTTTTAGCTTCTGCTGCACGCAAGATAGCTTGAGTCCACTCAAGGTTGTTTGTGTTAAATCCACCAACTGCATAACCGTTGTCACGAGCTGCTTGGACAAATTTTTCTGCTGAAACGATTGCCATTTGTCAGGCCTCCTATATATTTTTTGGGACATCCCATTTACATTGTTCATTTTATCACTTTTTGATAAAAAAAGCTAGTTTTTCCCATACTTTAGATTGAATTTCTTCCAATCCAATCAATGTAAACCCTTTCTTCTCCTTAGTCCTGAGTGACTTTGGGATAACGTATGAAGAAGGTCAAGCGATCATCTTGCATCTCAAAATGATAAGGTAATTTCTCATGTTCTAATAAACTTTTGACCACAAAGAGTCCCATCCCTGAACCCTTGGCCTTGCGACTAGCATTTTCAGAAAAAGACTGGGCCAGTTTTTCTTGTTCTTCAGGACTACAGCTATTCTCGATAAAGAGTTCCCCTTCTCTCTCGCCGATGCGGACTAAGCCACCAGGAGTGGAGTGCTTGATGGCATTGCTGATGAGATTCGATAGGATCAATTTCATGACAGATGGGTTTATGTAAGCCTGCTGATGAGTTAGGCTAATGTCTACCTGAAGTTCTCTATCCTTGGCGAGTAAAGCATAATCCTTGACCAGACTTTGAGTCATCTGAAGGAGGTCAACCTCTTCTTTCTCGTCTCGCAATTCCTGAACAGAAGAAAGAGACAATATCTGGAGAACGTGGTGACTGAGGTCGTCCACAATCCCCAAGGCAACTCCAAGATAGTGGTCTCTATCCTTATAACGGCCGACATTTTCTTTCATATTTTCGATTAGGATTTTCAAACTAGCCAGAGGTGTTTTCAGTTCATGAGAAGCCCCTCGTAGGAACTCAACCTTCATCTTCTCCAGCTGGAGAATAGCTTCATTCTTGTCATGCAAGTCCGCAATGACAGTCAAGAGATGCTGGTAAAGGCTATTGATTTGTTCCTTGAGATCGCCAATCTCATCCTTAGAATCCACGCGCAATCGCACTTGTCCATCCAAATCCATCATCCGACGGGTCACCCGCTTGATTTCCAAGATTGGGGCAACAATGGTTCGAGCATAGATATAGGCCACCAAGAGGGAAATTAGAAAAGATGCCAACAAGGTATAGGGAAGAAATTGGAGACTGATCTGCTCTGCTTCCTTTTGCAAGTCCATGGACGCTAAAAACTGGAGAGTCATAGTGCTACCATCTTGCGTTTTCACCTCACGCTCCTCAATAAAGAGAGAGGTGGTCTGGCGGTCCGTATCCAGAGTAAGATTGTCCTTGACTTCTAACTTGTCCTCGGTCATCTCTCCCTTGACAGCTCCTTTGATATCACTGGTCTGGGAATACAAATCTAATACTTGTTCAATATTTTTCCTATCCTTTCCGTCCAGGGACTGGGCAATGGCTGTCGCTTTCTGGCCAATGGTTTCCTGACGATGGCTCAGATAAGTAGAGGGAAAGAGAAAATAAATGGCTAAATGAAGACAAATAACCAGAACACTGAAAATCGAGAAGGTATAGATAAATATCTTTGTAAATAAACCTGTTCGTTTCATTTTCGCTCCAATTTATAACCAACATTGCGCACAGTGAGGATGCAATCCAAGTCTAGCTTTTTCCGCAGTTCCTTGATATAGACATCAATGACACGATCAAAGGGAACCTCATCTGTCGCCTTCCAGACAGCATCGATAATCTGAGAACGAGTCAAGGCCCGTCCTTCATTTTTCACCAGATAGTCCAGAATTTCCAACTCTTTGGCATTAATGGCAACTTCTTGACCTGCGAGGCTTGCACTGTAACTCTCAAAGTCCACCTTGGTATCCTTATAAGAGAAGACTCGTCCTGTATCGTAGTAGCGCTTGAAAATCGCATCCACCCTCACTTCTAAGAGGGAGAGGGAGAAGGGCTTTTCCAGATAACCATCTGCCAGAGAGGCAAAGGCACTCATCTTGTATTCTTCATCCTGAAAGGCGGTCAGCATCAAGACAGGAACCTGACTGGTCTTACGAATCTCAGCTAGAACTTCTAAACCATTTAGTTTGGGCATCTGGATATCCAGCAGTACTAGAGCAACTTCATAGCTGGAAAATTTTTCCAGAGCTTCCTGACCGTCCGCCGCCTCAATGGTTTCATAACCACAATCCGTCAAATAGTCACTGATTCCCTCACGGATCATCTCTTCATCTTCTACAATTAAAATTTTCATAGAAAAACGTTTCACATTCCTTTAAATTTCTTGTTAATCTTCTCTGTTTCATCCTGATAGGAAGAGTCCTTATACTCAATGAAAATCAAAGAGCAAACTAGGAAGCTAGCCGCAGGTTGCTCAAAGCACTGCTTTGAGGTTGTAGATAGAACTGACGAAGTCGGTAACATATATACGGCAAGGTGAAGCTGACGTGGTTTGAAGAGATTTTCAAAGAGTATTATCAAGATGAAATAGATAAAAATGCTACCTATATTATACCCCATTTAGGGGAGAATAGGTAGCAAGTTTTTTATTCGCTATCGAGCAAGAGCTCTTTTGGTTGTTTTCTAAGGAGATTGCTTGAGGCAAGCGCCATAACGAGAACCACTAGAACCAAGGCAAGGACAAAGACGATGATAAAGTCTGATGTCTGAATAGAAATGTCTAGGCTCGACAAGGTCTTACTAAAGCCATCTACTTCAGCACCACCACCAAGATTAGAGGCTTGAGCAGCCTTGCTGGCTTGCTTGGCAACACCTGAAGTGACATTGGCAAGAACAGTATTTCCGATTGCTCGAGCTGTGTAGTTGGCTAGGAAGTAAGCCGAAACGAGAGCAGGGATGGCGATCAGGATAGATTCGGTGATAAATTGCCCCAAGATACTTGCCTGCTTGAGACCGATAGAGAGGAGAATTCCCACTTCCTTGCGACGGGCGTTAATCCAAAGACTAAGCAAGAGTGCAAGGAGAAGGACTGAGAAGCTCAAGCTACCCCAGAAGAGGAGGTTGGCCATCTTGTACATACCAGAGATGGATTGCTCAAGAGCTGGGTAGTTAGAGGAGCTCTTCACAAGTGTGTAGCTCTTCCAGTTGATACCACTGATACCATTCAACTCTTTCATGACATCATCCAAGTTCTTGTCTGCTGTTACAAAGAAGGTTGCGTCCCCATAAATAGCTGTGTCTTCTGTGTATCCATAAAGTTTTGCAGCAGTGTGAATGTCTGTGATAGCTGTGTTTTCATAGAGTTCTTGTGAGTAGGTTACTGCTGACTTATTGTGACCATCAAAGAGTCCCTTGATTGTCACTTCGACTGTTTCCTTGGCACCTTTTTCATTGTCTGCATCGTAGATATTGGAGTCTAATTTGACCTTATCTCCGACTTTCCAGCCGTGTTTGGCTGCCAAGTCCTTGTGCATGAGGATCTTGTCTTTGTCGTCGTTGGTTAGGTGCTCACCTTCAACCAGCTTATATGAGCCAGAGACAAACTTATCTTCTTTAGAGGAGTCATTGACACCTGTAATCATCAAACTACTTCCAAAACGCTTGGCACGGTCAGCAGTGAGATTTTTCTTGGTTTCTGGTGTTTCGATGAGGTCATATCCAGTCAAATCTCCGATAGCATTGATGCGTTTAACATAAGACTCGATGGCCTTATTTTCGGTGATTTTTTTGATATCCTCACCCTTGATATTCCCAGAACCACGTGGCGTTCCTTGATTGACGCGACGATTGATTTGCATGGAGAAGCTATTGGTGATATTTTTAAAGGTCTCCTGAGAAGCCTTGGCTGTAGCTCCCTTGATCGACAAGCCGACCAAACTCAAGCTCGCCATGAGGAGAATAATCAGGAAGATAACAATCGATTTGAAAAACTTCCTTGTAACATAGGCAAATGCGTTGTGTAACATAGGTTCCCTTTCTAGATTTGATTTCATAATGCTATCAAAACAAGCTCATCTTATTTTGTAGTATTGCGAGTTTCAGTAAGTTTCTTATTCTTCAATTCAAGTGTAATATCTGTTGCTTGTGCCACTTCTTTACTGTGAGTGACGACGATCACACATTTACCTGTTTTCTGGGCAAGTGACTTGAGCAGTTCGATAATATCTCCAGCAGTTTTAGGGTCCAGATTTCCTGTTGGCTCATCAGCTAGAATAACTGGAGCTTCTGAGACTAAACTGCGAGCGATGGCTACACGTTGCTGTTGACCACCTGATAACTGGAGAACGTTCCGCTTAATCTGACTTTCATCCAAACCAAGCTCAAGAAGTGTATCCTTGCTTGCTTTTTTGTTGACCAAGCGGATATTTTCCAGCGGAGAAAGATAATCTATCAAGTTATAATTTTGAAAGACCAGGGAAATATGGTGCATGCGATGGTATGAATACCCCTTGTTCCGAATGTCCTCTCCTTGGAAAAGGATAGAACCTTCAACAGGACTATCTAGACCAGCCAGTAGGGACAAGAGAGTGGATTTTCCTGCTCCTGACTCACCAATGATACTATAAAATTTTCCGGGTTCAAAATTATACTTGATCTGATATAAAACTGCTTCAGCAGTGTTCTTATAACGGTAGGTAACATCTTGCAATTGTAATAAAGTCATGATTTCTCCTTCTTAACTAATGGATGATAAAATTTCTTTCGGCGATTTTCTAAATAAGAATAGGAAACAAAAGGCTACTGATAAGCAACCAATCAGGAGCAGAAAGACATAGGATTCTGCAAAGGATAGGAGACTGGTTGATAGACCACTTGCTTTGGCCAGCGTGTCCTGTAAAGTTACCTGATCTCCACTGGCTAGTACAGTTTGGAGTAGATAGGATGTGATGGCATTTCCTGCAACAAATGCTGGAAGCAAAGCTCCAAGAGATACCAAAACTAGCTCTAAACAGAACTGGAGGAAGATTGAGATCTTGCTTTTTCCAAGTGCCAGAAGAATCCCCACTTCGTAGACTCTTTCTCTCAACCAGAGGGACAAGACCAAAATTAAGGCTCCAGCTCCAGCTATCAACATCCCATAAAGGAAGATGGTGAGGAAGGTTTGGAAGGTTGCCACTGAGTCTTTGATTTGTTCAAAGGCCTTGTTCTCCTTCTCAACTTGGTAGCCTTGACTTTCTAAAGCCAAGTTTTCTACCTGCTTCATGAGTCCGTCCATTTCCTTAGGATTTTCTACATAGAAGCGAGCTGCACTGACTTGCGGTTCACTATTTCCCAGAAGCGTTTGGCTGCTTTCATAGTCTGTAAAGACCTGGTTTTCACTGAAGTCGGAAGACAAGCCTGTGAATTTTTCTTGTTTCTTACCAGAAAAGATGCCGACAATCTCAAACTCTACTGTTTGCCCTTTTCCAGCTTCGGACTGACCAGCATCCAAGCGAATCTTGTCATGAAGCGAAAGACCGTTCTTCTTGGCCAACTCTTCGTGGATAAGGATTTTCTTGGAATCCCCTTTTTGAAGGTGTCGCCCTTCTTTTAGGTTGAAAGCCGAACTGGTAAAGGTGACATCCTTGGATGAATCCTCAAGAGCCGTTAAGCTAACCAAGTTCTTGTCTGCAGCTGACAAATCATCACGTTCTACGCTCTGCTCACCACTCACCGCTTCCTTGTCTTTCAGTTTTGCGACCGTCTCAAGTTCAGGAGAGACATTTTCCAGTCCCTTAATCTTGCTCACAGATGCTAGGTCCGACAACTTGAAGGTCTGTCCATTTTCTATCTTTTTGATAGAAAATGAAATATTGAGTGATTTGTAAAGATTGCTTTCTACTGTTTTGTTGGACTTCATCAGAGTCAAACAGGCTGAAATTCCTGCTAAAAGGACAAATAAAATCAGAAATAAAATAAAACTTCTCAGTCGTTTTCTGCTGACATAAGCCCAAGCTCTTTGGATTGGATTCATTTGTCACCTCCATATTTGTAAGACTATTATAAAATCCAAATATGAAATGTTTATGAAATCGAAAAAATTTTTTGATTTATCTTTTTGAAAAAAACAAAAAAGCTAGCAAACGCTAACTTTCCTTCTTATATAATGAGGAATAGTACCAATCAAAAATCTACTTCATTTTAAAAATGATAGTCACATCTTTCTGATTAGTATTTCTCCATTTCCTAAGTTCTTCATTTTCTGACTTATGTTTGAGGATATTCTTGATAGAATGAAATGGAAAACTCAGTTTAAATGTTCTGATACAATGGCTGTTCTTGATGCCAATATTTTTCGATATAGGAAACGTAGCCTCTAGTTTTCTTTGTAAAAACAAAAAAAGAGCTAGCCAAAGCTAACTCTTACCCTATGCGGAGAGAGGGACTTGAACCCTCACGACCTAAAGCGGTCACAGGATCCTTAGTCCTGCGCGTCTGCCAATTCCGCCATCCCCGCGTCGATTACTTTACTAGTATATCAACTTTCAAAATCTTTGTCAACACTTTTTTCAGATTTTTTTCATTTTTCCAACAGGCTTATAGTTCAATTTCAGCAAGGTTTTCATCCAGTAATTTTGCTCCCAATGTGTTCTTAAAATGCCCAAGAGCAAACTGATGATTTTCTGGCCAAATAGAGGCAACTGCAGGCTTAACAATCTCAATTTGATAACCTAAATTATAAGCATCAATAGCCGTATGAAGGACGCAAATGTCAGTCAGGACTCCAGTTAAGATAACAGTATCAACCCGACGTTCCCGCAAACGGATATCTAAGTCCGTTCCTGAAAAAGCTGAATAGTGACGCTTATCCATCCAAAAGACACGACTATCCGCCTCATGCTCAGCATAAAAATCAGCTAGGGGGCCATAAAGGTTACGCCCACTAGTTCCGATGATGTTGTGCGGTGGAAAGAGCTTGCTTTCTGGGTGGAATGTATCCTTCTCTTCATGAGCATCAATGGTAAAAAAGACATAATCTCCTCGATCAAAAGCCAGTCTGGTTACTTGATTGATTGCCTCTGATATAGCTTGAGCTGGCACTCCAGCAGTTAGCTTTCCATGGTCCGCTACGAAATCCTCTGTATAGTCAATCGAGATTAAAGCCTTTGCCATTAGTAGTCCCTCTTTTTCACTTCCTCAAAAATATCACCAATTAGAACTTTGAGATAAGTCCCCTTCATTCCTAAAGAACGACTCTCAATAATTCCCGCCGACTCCAATTTACGAAGCGCATTGACAATCACTGAGCGCGTAATGCCAATACGATCTGCAATAACTGATGCAGTCAGCTGCCCTTCATTTCCATCCAATTCAGCTAAAATAGCTGATACGGCACGCAGTTCTGAATAAGAAAGGGTGTTGACCGCCATGGTAACAGCCGTACGACGGCGAATATTTTTCTCATCTTCTTCGCGTTGGAAGTTCAATAGTTGAATTCCCACAACCGTGCTCGCAATCTCGACAAGAATCAAATCTTCATCTTCAAACTTCTTATCATTGCGCCAAATAATCAACGAACCTAGGCGAATCCCTGATACATGAATCGGAGCAATCGTTGTCAACCCATCTGGAAAGTCCGCACGACTCTCTACAGGGAAAATGGTCAAATCATGTTCAACAGGAAGATTGGCTTCCGTATCATAAATCATGTTTGCCCCTTGTACATAGACCTCAGGGAAGGTTTTGGTTTGGAAGAATTGTTCTACACGGTCATTATTGGTCTTATAACGCATAAAGTAACCCAAGAGACGTCCCTTGTTATTCACAATACAAGCGTTACAGTCAATAATATCAGCTAACTGGCGTGTGATCGCATTGTAAGGAAGTTCATCTTGGAGTTGCTCCTCAGAGCGCTTTAGAATAGACGTGATTTTTCTTGTTTTTTCTAATAAATGTGCCATTTTTTACCTCGCATATAATCGCTTCCATTATAACATAGAAAAGTCTTTATTTCAATAATTATCTGAAAATTGCTTATTTAATTGCAATTTTGAACAGCAAAAATATTTTATAAAAAAGCGATTTTTTTATTGACATCCTATTTTATTTTTGATAATATAACATTATAAGAAGATGACATGATAAATCCCTTTCCGTTTCACCTATCCTTTACTATCACCATCTTCTTTTACTATCGGTCTCCTTATATATAAAAGCGATTCACACTGTGAATCGCTTTTTTCTATTTGTCTCCTTTGTTACGAATAACAAAGCCGGTCTTCTTTTCGCTTGAAGTGTTGCGAGGTTTTTTATTGTCTTTATTACGGTACCGTTTGTCTTTATCAAAACGATCGTTTCCACGACTGCCTTTCTTGAAGTCATCACGGCGACCATTGCCACGGCGATCACGATCTCGACGGTCATCTCCACGACGGCCTCCTCGACCTCCCTTGCCTTTGCCACCGAATCCATTACCTGATGGTTTAAATGGCAGTGGTTTTTCACGCGCAATCTCCACTTCAGGCAGGCTGTCTGGATTTTGGACTGTCAGGCTCAAGATATACATAGCCAATTCTTCTGGACTAAATTCAGCAGCTAACTTACGAGCATCTTTAGCAAATTTCTCAAAGTTCCCACGAATAGTTTCATCCGCAAAATCGCGTTCGATTTTCTTGAGAGCTACTTGTTTCTTAGCTTGGAAAGCTTCTTCTGCTGTCGCTGGTTTCAAGCCTTTCATGCGTTTCTTAGTCAAGTTTTCGATGATTTGAAGGTAACCCATTTCATTTGGAGAAACAAAGGTAATAGATTGACCTGACTTACCAGCACGACCTGTACGACCGATACGGTGAACGTAACTTTCAGGGTCTTGTGGAATATCGTAGTTGTAGACATGGGTCACACCTGAGATATCCAAACCACGTGCTGCCACGTCAGTCGCAACTAGAACATCAAGATTGCCATTTTTAAAATCACGAAGGACGCGAAGACGTTTGTTTTGGTCTAAGTCACCATGAATTCCTTCTGCACGGAAGCCACGGATCTTAAGACCACGAGTCAATTCATCTACACGGCGTTTAGTACGACCAAATACAATAGCAAGTTCTGGTTGTTCCACGTCCATGAGACGCGTCATGGTATCAAATTTCTCTTGTTCCTTGACACGGATATAGTACTGATCAACCAGCTCTGTTGTCAATTCCTTGGCAGCAATCTTGACATGCTCAGGGTCTTTCATAAACTGAACACCAATACGTTTGATAGCATCTGGCATGGTTGCTGAAAAGAGCAAGGTTTGACGATTTTCAGGGACACGGGAAATGATGGCTTCAATGTCTTCAAGGAAGCCCATGTTGAGCATTTCGTCCGCTTCATCAAGGATGAGGGTTTCAATATCGTGCAATTTCAAAGCCTTGCGTTTGATCAAGTCCAAGAGACGACCTGGTGTTCCTACAACGATATGAGCACCCGACTTAAGGGCTTTGATTTGTTTTTCAATGCTGGAACCACCGTAAACTGAGCGAACTTTCACTCCCTTGCTACGACCAAAGCGGAAGAGTTCTTCTTGACTTTGAACAGCGAGTTCACGAGTTGGAGCGATGACCAAGGCTTGAATAGTTGCTTCTTCTGTACGGATTTTTTCAAGGGTTGGTAAGCCAAAGGCCGCGGTTTTCCCTGTACCAGTCTGGGCTTGACCGATAACGTCTTTCCCCTCAAGAGCCAATGGAATGGTCTGTTCTTGGATGGGACTTGCTTCTACAAATCCAGCTTTTTCAATCTCTGCTAGCAATTCAGCAGACAAGTTAAATTCATTAAATTTCACGTTTTTCTTCTTTCTAAAGGTGGTGCGAAGCCACCCTATAGGGCTTTAGTTTATACTTTTCTTTTCATGACGTATCTTCAACAAAAACGAGATACCGTGTTGCTTCTTTTCCACGAAAGAAAAGTACTGGTTTCTTTGCAACTTATCTAGTATAACACAAGAGCGGGGCAAAAGATAGTAGAATCTTTAAGGAAAATCATGTAAACGATTTTTCTATTTTTTGAACTTGATTCCCGAAAGCTTTCGTTAGACTATTTTAGTCCAATATTTTTTCCCGTAGCAGATTTGTGCAAAAGTTTTTTTCTTGTGCTAGAATTAAATCAAATAGGAGGATTTAAAAATGTTAACATACGATTTTATTGTCATTGGATTTGGTAAAGCCGGTAAGACTTTGGCTGCTAAGATGAATGCGGCTGGAAAAAAAGTTGCTGTCATCGAGCGCAGTAAAGCGATGTATGGTGGTACTTGCATTAATATTGCTTGTATCCCAACCAAGACTATGATTGTAGCGGCTGAAAAGGGCTGGTCATTTGACGATACCATGAAAGAGCGTGGTGCGGTGACTGGTCGTCTTAACGCTAAAAATTATAAAATGTTGGCCGATAATGGCGTTGATGTCATTGATGCAGAGGCACATTTCGTGTCAAATAAGGTGATCGAGATCCAGGCTGGTGATGAAAAACAAGAACTAACTGCTGAAACAATCGTCATCAACACTGGCGCTGTTTCAAACGTCTTGCCAATTCCTGGACTTGCTACAAGTAAAAATGTCTTTGACTCAACAGGTATCCAAAACTTGGACAAATTGCCTGAAAAACTTGGAGTCCTTGGTGGTGGAAACATCGGTCTTGAATTTGCTGGACTCTACAACAAACTTGGTAGCAAAGTCACAGTCCTAGATGCCTTGGATACATTCCTTCCTCGTGCAGAACCTTCCATCGCAGCTCTTGCTAAACAATACATGGAAGAAGACGGTATTGAATTGCTTCAAAACATCCATACTACTGAAATCAAAAACGACGGTGATCAAGTCCTCGTCGTAACTGAAAAGGAAACTTACCGTTTCGATGCCCTTCTCTACGCAACTGGACGTAAACCGAATGTAGAACCACTTCAACTTGAAAATACAGATATTGAACTAACGGAGCGTGGTGCTATCAAGGTCGACAAACACTGCCAAACAAACGTTCCTGGTGTCTTTGCAGTTGGAGACGTCAATGGTGGACTTCAATTCACCTACATTTCACTTGATGACTTCCGTGTTGTCTACAGCTACCTTGCTGGAGATGGCAGCTACACACTTGAAGACCGTCTCAATGTACCAAACACCATGTTCATCACACCAGCTCTTTCTCAAGTTGGCTTGACGGAAAGCCAAGCAGCTGATTTGAGACTTCCATACGCAGTGAAGGAAATCCCTGTTGCTGCCATGACTCGTGGTCACGTAAACGGAGACCTTCGCGGAGCCTTCAAAGCTATTGTCAATACTGAAACAAAAGAAATTCTCGGAGCAAGCATCTTCTCAGAAGGTTCTCAAGAAATCATCAACATCATCACTGTTGCAATGGACAACAAGATTCCTTACACTTACTTCACAAAACAAATCTTCACTCACCCAACCTTGGCTGAGAACTTGAATGACTTGTTTGCGATTTAAGTTGAGACTGATTTGTTAGCTAACAGCCCTCTTCGGGCTGTTTTTGTATCTGCGAAATCTCAAATCTGTCTTTTCTTTCTTTTATGATATAATAGAAACATGAAATTAAAAACTACTTTGGGCCTCCTAGCTGGGCGTTCTTCTCACTTCGTTTTAAGCCGTCTTGGCCGCGGAAGTACGCTCCCAGGAAAACTTGCCCTCCAATTTGATAAAGATATTTTACAAAACCTAGCTAAGAACTACGAGATTGTCGTGGTCACTGGAACCAATGGGAAAACCCTGACAACCGCCCTCACTGTCGGCATTTTAAAAGAAGTTTATGGTCAGGTTCTTACTAACCCAAGCGGTGCCAACATGATTACAGGGATCGCAACGACCTTCTTGACTGCCAAATCGTCTAAAACTGGAAAAAACATTGCCGTCCTAGAAATTGACGAGGCCAGTCTATCTCGTATCTGTGACTACATCCACCCTAGCCTTTTTGTCATCACTAATATTTTCCGTGACCAGATGGACCGCTATGGTGAGATTTACACGACTTATAACATGATTTTGGATGCCATCCGTAAAGTGCCTACGGCTACAGTTCTCCTCAATGGTGACAGTCCGCTTTTCTACAAGCCATCTATTCCAAACCCAGTGCAGTATTTTGGTTTTGACTTGGAAAAAGAGCCAGCCAAACTAGCTCACTATAATACCGAAGGGATTCTCTGCCCTGACTGTCAAGGCATCCTCAAATATGAACTCAATACTTATGCTAACTTGGGTGCCTATATCTGTGAAAATTGTGGTTGCAAACGTCCTGGCTTGGACTACCGTCTGACCGACTTGGTTAAGTTAACCAACAATCGCTCCCGCTTTGTCATTGACGGACAAGAATACGGCATTCAAATCGGTGGACTTTACAACATCTACAACGCCCTAGCAGCGGTTGCCATCGCTCGCTTTCTCGGCGCAGATTCGCAACGAATCAAGCAAGGATTTGATAAGAGTCGCGCTGTCTTCGGTCGTCAGGAAACCTTCCATATCGGTGATAAGGAATGTACCCTTGTCCTCATCAAGAATCCAGTCGGTGCGACTCAAGCCATCGAAATGATTAAACTGGCACCTTACCCATTTAGCCTATCTGTCCTTCTCAATGCCAACTATGCAGATGGAATTGACACTAGCTGGATCTGGGATGCGGACTTTGAACAAATCACTGACATGGATATCCCTGAAATCAACGCTGGCGGTGTTCGGCATTCTGAAATTGCTCGTCGTCTTCGGGTGACTGGCTATCCAGCTGATAAAATCACTGAGACAAGCAATCTGGAGCAAGTTCTCAAAACCATTGAGAAGCAAGACTGCAAGCATGCCTATATCCTAGCTACCTATACCGCCATGCTGGAATTCCGCGAACTGCTGGCTAGTCGTCAGATTGTTAGAAAGGAGATGAACTGATGGTTTATACTTCACTTTCCTCAAAAGCTGGCAACTACCCTTATCAGCTCAACATCGCCCACCTTTACGGAAACCTCATGAATACTTACGGAGACAACGGCAACATCCTCATGCTCAAGTATGTGGCTGAAAAACTGGGAGCTCATGTGACGGTTGACATCGTTTCTCTCCATGATGACTTTGATGAAAACCACTATGATATCGCCTTTTTCGGTGGCGGCCAAGACTTTGAACAAAGCATCATTGCAGGCGACCTTCCTGCTAAAAAAGAGAGCATTGACAACTACATCCAAAACGACGGAGTGGTTCTAGCTATCTGTGGTGGTTTCCAACTATTGGGCCAATATTATGTTGAGGCTTCAGGTAAACGCATCGAAGGGCTCGGTGTCATGGGTCACTACACCCTCAACCAGACTAATAACCGCTTTATCGGTGACATCAAGATCCATAATGAAAAATTCGATGAAACCTACTATGGCTTTGAAAATCATCAGGGACGTACCTTCCTTTCTGATGACCAAAAACCGCTAGGACAGGTTGTCTATGGAAATGGAAACAACGAGGAAAAGGTCGGCGAAGGGGTTCATTATAAGAATGTCTTTGGTTCCTACTTCCACGGACCTATCCTCTCTCGTAATGCCAATCTAGCTTATCGCCTAGTTACTACTGCCCTCAAGAAGAAATACGGTCAGGACATCCAACTCCCTGCCTATGAAGACATTCTCAGTCAAGAAATCGCTGAAGAATACAGCGACGTCAAAAGCAAGGCTGACTTTTCTTAAAGAAATGAAAGCTATATCAAAGAACTCCCCTATCTTGTCGGAGTTCTTTTTGCCTGCTATTTTACCCTTCTCCCTTGCATTTTCTCTCTTTTTTTGCCAAAATAGAGGGGTAGAAAGAAGGTAGCATATGTCTAAATTACAACAAATCGTAACATATCTTGAATCAGAAAAACTAGACGTCGCTGTCGTATCTGACCCCGTCACTATTAATTACCTCACTGGCTTTTACAGTGATCCCCATGAACGCCAAATGTTCCTCTTTGTCCTAGCGGATCAGGAACCTCTCCTCTTTGTCCCAGCTCTCGAAGTGGAACGTGCAAGTAGCACCGTTTCCTTCCCGGTTGCGGGCTATGTAGATTCTGAAAATCCATGGCAAAAAATCAAAAATGCTTTGCCGCAGCACGACTTCAAACGTGTCGCTGTTGAGTTTGACAATCTCATCTTGACCAAATACCATGGTTTGAAAACAGTTTTTGAAACTGCTGAGTTTGAAAACCTCACTCCTCGCATTCAACGCATGCGCCTCATCAAATCAGCTGATGAAGTGCAAAAAATGATGGTTGCAGGGCTCTATGCTGATAAGGCTGTTAAGGTTGGTTTTGACAATATTTCTCTTGATAAGACGGAAACAGACATCATTGCCCAAATCGATTTTGCCATGAAAGGTGAAGGCTATGAAATGAGCTTTGATACTATGGTCTTGACTGGCGATAACGCTGCAAATCCGCACGGAATTCCTGGTGCAAACAAAGTTGAAAAGGACGCCCTTCTCCTCTTTGACCTCGGTGTCATGGTTAATGGCTATGCCTCAGATATGACTCGTACGGTCGCTGTCGGTAAACCAGACCAGTTCAAAAAAGATATTTACAACTTGACGCTTGAAGCCCAACAAGCTGCCCTTGACTTCATCAAGCCAGGTGTGACTGCCCATGAAGTGGACCGCGCCGCCCGTGAGGTCATCGAAAAAGCTGGTTACGGTGAGTACTTCAACCACCGTCTCGGTCACGGTATCGGTATGGATGTCCACGAATTCCCATCTATCATGGAAGGTAACGACATGGTCATCGAAGAAGGCATGTGCTTCTCTGTTGAACCTGGTATCTATATCCCGGGCAAAGTCGGTGTTCGTATCGAAGACTGCGGTGTTGTCACTAAGGATGGATTTGACCTCTTTACCAGCACCAGCAAAGATTTGCTTTATTTTGATTAAACATAGAGACAAGCAAAAAGTCAGCTATTGAAGCTGACTTTTTTATTTTATCTTCTTGACACTCTGAAAGACTACAAATCCCACAACCATTCCCAAGGTATTTTGTAGGAAGTTTGGAAGGATTTCTGGCAAGGCTGCTGACCAGCCATTCATTAGAGTTGAGCCCAGAGCGTAGCCACTTACCATGACGATAGTAGCCAAGACAAGGCCTAGCCATTGCCATTTCCCTTTAAAACCTGCAAAAAATCCTTGCAAGCCATGGTTTACCAAGCTAAAGAACATCCACTGTGGAAAGCCTGATAAAAGGTCAAGCAGAAAAGCTGCTAGTCCTCCAACGACGGCCCCTTCTTTACTGCCAAAGTAAAAGGCAGTAAAGAAAATACCTGCATCCAAGAGAGTCAATATTCCTGTTGGCGTTCCAATTTTCAAGTAATAACCTAGAACCACAGAAAGGGCGGTTAAGAGGGATACAAGGGCGATTTTAGTTGTTTTGGTTTGCTTCATATTGTCTTACTCCATATTGATCTGCTTGTGCAATAGCACGGTAAACGAAAGCTTTCGAGCTCTCTACTGCTGGTAAAAGTTCATCCCCTTTAACCAAGTGACTGGCGATGCTTGAGGCAAAGGTACATCCTGCACCCGCATTTTGGCCTTGAATGACTGGGTTTTCTAGAACAGTGAAAGTTTGTCCATCATAAAAGACATCCACTGCCTTGTCCTGACTGAGGCGATTGCCTCCCTTGATAATAACTGCTGGCGCTCCTAAATCATGCAATTTCTGCGCTGCAGTTTTCATATCTTCCAATGTTTTGATCTCTTGACCCGCTAACAATTCTGCTTCAGGAAGATTTGGCGTAATCACACTGACATGAGGGAAAAAACGAATCAACTCTTGGCAGAGCTCACTAACAGCCACGTCGTGCGTTTCCTTGCAGACCAAAACGGGGTCCAATACCACAGGCACTCCTGGACGTTGCTTGATAAAGTCCAAGGCCTTCTCAGCCACACTGACAGTAGGAAGAAGGCCAATCTTAATCCCTGCAAACTCGACATCACGTAAGCTATTCAACTCATGTTGGAAAATAGTATCATCTGTAGGGAAGACTTCAAACCCCTTCTCTGTCAAGGCTGTCAAACAAGTCACTGCTACAAAGCCATGCAAGCCGTTTAAGGTATAGGTGGCAAGATCAGCTGATAAACCACCACCACTAAAAATATCATTCCCAGAAAGGGCTAAAATACGATTATTCTTCATAACGAATCTCCTTTAAATACAAGCCATTCGGTGCAGCCGTTGGACCTGCTAGCTGCCTGTCCTTCTTCTCCAAAATCAAGTCAATCTGCTCAACTGGCATTCGATTATTTCCGATTTTGAGCAGTGTCCCCACCATATTACGAATCTGTTTATATAAGAATCCATTTCCTGAAAAGGTAAAAGTCAAAAACTGCCCTGTCTCATCAACACTAAGACTGGCTTCTGTAATGGTCCGAACCTTGTCCTCTACACTGGTTCCAGATGCTGTAAAACCGGTAAAATCGTGGGTTCCTTCTAATTTCTTGACAGCCTCCTGCATCCGCTCCACATCGAGGGGATAGGGAAAGTGAGTAGCATAGTGACGGCGCATGGGATTTTTAGGACGCCCCCTATCTACTATAAACTCATAGGTCTTGCTATGTTTTGCATAACGGCAATGAAAATCATCCGCCACAATCTCAATCGAAATCACATCGATATCTTCTGGTGACTGAGTATCCAGAGCAAAACGGAGTTTTTCCTCATCCATCTGATAGGGCAGATCAAAATGAATGACCTGTTCCAGAGCATGGACCCCACTATCCGTCCTACCAGCACCATGAACAGCGATGGCTTGCCCCTTATTGAGTCTCGTTAAGGTTTTTTCGATTTCCTCTTGAACGCTCCGCGCATGAGGCTGGCGCTGAAAACCGGCAAAAGCAAAACCATCATAAGAAATAGTTGCTTTATATCTTGTCATAACTTCTATTTTATCAGGAAATAAAAGTGTAAACAAGTTTAAAAACCAATAATTGTCTGGGTACAAAATTCCCAGAAAGAAAAACTTAGGAAATTAATCCTAAGCTCTCTTTTGAAGTGCGTACATAACAAAGATAGAAGTGACAATCAACCAACATCCTAAAATGGTGAAGACCAACATACCATTTTGAGTCACCAAGCCAATCGCCCCAAGAATGAAAGGTGTCGTAAAGGCTCCAAAGCTGCATCCTAGCACTGCAAAAGATGTTGCCTGATTAAGGAGCTTGGCTGGGATTCTTTCAGAAAGAAGCTGAAAGACAGTGGTCAAGGCCACACTGTAGGAAAAACCTGCCACAACACTTCCAACTACCATCACACCCAATGACGGAGACAAGGCAATCACAATCTGCCCCAATCCAAAGGTGATACCTGACCAAAGGAGCAATCTTTCTTTAAATAGAGAGATAAAGAAAGAAAAACTCACACCTGCCAAGATACCAATCAACTGCATAATACTTAAGACCAAGCTCGATAACTGGGCATCCCCTAGACCTCTTTCCACCATCAGACTAGGAATACGAATGGTGATAGCTGTGTTGGTGCAGACAACAACTGCTGCTTCGACAGCCAATAGAAAAATTAATCCTTTCATCTTTCCTGTCAAACGAGTCGTTTCGGTCTCTTTTTTCTTTGTTTCTTTCTTTTCTTTCCCATAAGGGACAAAGAGCAGATAAAGGATCAATACTAAAAATCCCGCACTGTAGGCCAAGAAGGTCACTGTCCATCCCAAGGATAAGAGTTGACCGACCACTAGAGTCAAAATCGACGCCCCGACAACTTCTGCTGATCCGCGAAGCCCCAACATCTGGATCCGTGTCTTTCCATGATAGCGTTCACTGATGATGGAAATGGCCTTGGCATTGATCATCCCAACACCCAAGCCAAATAAAATCCGCATCGCAAAGACAAAGTTGTACTCCTGATACCAGAAAGGGGCTGTCCCCCCGATAGAAAGGATGAGAAGACCTAGACTAATCTGAAGTCGCTCAGGAAATAACCGCTCCAAAAACCCATTTAAAACCAGCATAATCATGATTCCAAAAGAAGGAAGACTGACCAGGAGCTCGATTTGTTCTTTGGGGTAGCCTTGATAGTAGTCAAACATGGCTGGCAGAGCGCTTGAAATAGAAAAGGAGGTAATCAAAACGAGGGAGAGGGCCAAAATACTAGCCCGTTCTAAATATTGTTTCATGAATTTTCTTTCTGTATATTTCTCACTGTTGATCCTTTTAAAAGGAAGATGGCAAGAAAAGAAGGAGCCCGATTGAACTAGAGACTCCGTCCTAACTTTCCTAATAGGAAGACTATTTTCGCTTGATTTGCTTGATCAGATAGAAGATGAAGCCTGCAACCATATAGGCCGCAAAAATGATCAAACACCATTTGATAACCACGTCCCAACCCTTGTTCACATTTAAAAAGAAATAAGGGAAGGGATTGTCCTTGGAATTCGGAATATTGAGTTTTAAGACCAAGCCATTAAACAAGGCAAAAATCATATAAACCAAGGGCAAGATGGTCCACAAGACTGGATCCCAGATCTTGTATTGACCCCGTTTATCAAAGAAGAGGGTGTCGGCTAAAAACCAGAGTGGAACGATATAGTGGCAAAGGAAATTTTCCACACGGTAAAAGTCTGTCGCGATCGGAGCAAGCATAAAATGGTAAATCACACAGGTAATCATGATACTCATGGTAACGCCACCCTTGAGACGAAGCAAGGTCGGACTTTGCCAATTTTCACCTGAACGGCTCATCACACGGAGCAGATAACCCGTGAAAATCGTTACCAAAAGATTGGACAACACTGTGTAGTAAAGGAGCATACCAAAGCCACCGTGCTTGGTAATTTCTAAATAAACCCCTGTAAATGCCGCTAAGAACAAGAGGACACGACTATAAAAGATAAATTTGTAGTTCAGTTTCATGGCTAGATTTTCTTAACAAATTCTGATTTGAGTTTCATAGCTCCAAAACCATCAATCTTACAGTCGATGTTGTGGTCACCTTCTACAATACGGATATTTTTAACACGAGTTCCTTGTTTCAAATCCTTTGGCGCACCTTTTACTTTCAAGTCCTTGATTAAGGTTACAGTATCGCCGTCAGCCAATTTATTTCCATTGGCATCAATAGCAACAACACCTTCTTCTACTTCTGCAACTTCTGCAGGGTTCCATTCATAGGCACACTCTGGGCAGACCAAGAGACTTCCGTCTTCGTAGACATATTCTGAATTACATTTTGGGCAATTTGGTAAGTTGTTCATAAGTCCTCCTTAAACTAACAATTATTCTTTAAAATTCATATGTTATTGAACAGCAACTATTATACCGTAAAATCCTACTTTTGACAATGTGTCCTAAGTCCAGCAAACAAAAAAATCATGCAACTGTTTACAGTTACATGACTTTTAAAAGATGATTGGTCATGGGCACTTATCAGGTACCTCATGATAAAAGGGGTAGCAACTATATTTTACAAACCAGGAGCTTGTCCAAGTTCTGCTGCAAGCATCCAAACTGTTTTCTCAAGTTCAGCCTTAGCACCAACAAAGATATCGTTTGTAACATCATCGCCTTCTTCATCAGTCACATCCAAAGCTTTTTGGAAAAGAGCGATGAGGTAGCGATAAATCGCTAGAACACGTTCCAAGCTTTCTTCAACGTTACGGAATTCTCCTTCTTCTTCTTCGATTTCACTGTGTTGAAGGAATTCTGTCAAAGTTGAGTAAGGTTTGCCACCAAGAGTGATCAAACGTTCACTGATTTCGTCAAGATAGCCATCAAGGCTGTCCATGTATTCATCCATTTTTGGATGCCATACGAGGAAACCACGACCACGCATATACCAGTGAACTTGGTGAAGGGCAATGTGAGCCACATACAAGTCTGCTACTGCTTGGTTCAATACTTCCTTTGTTTTTGCCAATGCTACTGGCGCTGTTTTAGATAATGTTGTTACGTCTTTTACTGCTTCTTTTTTCAATTCAACCATATTGATCACCTCATAATATTATTTTTGCAACCATATTTATTGATTACTATCTCAGTATACTACTCCTAGTAGACAAAAGCAAGAAAATTAACCCATATTAAAAAAGTTGTAATTGACTGATAATTTAAGAAAAATATACAGTCTTTATAAAAAAGACAGTCTTAGAAGACTGTCTGGAATAACTGAGATTATTTTACAAAGTCAAGCAATGCCAAGAAGCTTTCAGCTTCAAGTGACGCACCACCAACAAGGGCACCGTCAACGTCTGGGCAAGCCATGTATGAAGCAACGTTCTCAGGTTTAACTGAACCACCGTATTGAACACGAACTTTGTCCGCAACTTCTTGACCAAAGTCAGCAGCTACAACATCACGAACGACTTTACACATTTTTTGTGCATCGTCTTGTGAAGCTGATTTACCAGTACCGATAGCCCAGATTGGCTCGTAAGCAATAACTGATTCAGCAACTTGTTCAGCTGTCAATCCAGCCAATGCAGCAGAAACTTGAGCACCTACAAACTCAGCAGCTTTACCAGCTTCGTAAGTTTCAAGTGACTCACCACAACAGATGATTGGAAGCATACCGTTTGCAAAGATTGCTTTTGCTTTTTTGTTGATATCTTCGTCAGTTTCATGGAAGTAGTCACGACGTTCTGAGTGACCGATAACAACGTAGTCAGTACCGATTTCTTTCAAAACTTGTGGGCTAGTTTCACCAGTGAAAGCACCTGCATTTTCAAAGTAGCAGTTTTGAGCAGCAACTTTAAGGTTTGAACCTTTAGCAGCAGCAAGAACAGCTGTCAAATCAACTGCTGGAGCTGCGATACCTGCTTCAACAAGGTCTGATGAAGGAAGTTTTGATGCAACGGCTTCAACGAATGCTTTTGCTTCTTCTGGATTTTTGTTCATTTTCCAGTTACCAGCGATAAATGGTTTACGTGACATTTCACATACCTCTTTTTTCATTTTATTCACTATTATTCTATCATATTTATAAGGAGCTTGCAAACCTTACTCTAATTTTCAAGATTTTTCAAGCGACTAATCTTGCCACAAATTCATCGCATCGAGGAAATCAGCCGAAGCCTGAACTTGTTTGGGATTGTTGGCTTCTCGCTCTGCTCGTTTGGCCTCTACCTGTGCCACAGACTGAATACCTTCATGGCGCCAGTTTCGTAGGATTGCCTGAATATATTTCCAGTTTGGCTTGCCATTGAGAACAGCCTCTCGGAGAGCTTCCTTGATCAAATCCGCCTTAACTCCGTCTTCTTTGACTGTCTTAGAAAGATCTTCGATTTCGAACGGCGTTAACAAACGTCCTAATTCCTGCTGGAAAGTCTCAACCAAATCCTTCAATTGATTTTGCGGATTTGGGGCAGTTGCAGCTGGAGTGTGACTATCCAACAAGCTATCCAAGCGTTCAAATGCCAAACTAGCATCAAAAATCAGCTCAATCTCCCCATTTAGTTCAATGGTACGATATTGTAGTAGCCCATTTTCAGTTAAGTTTGAAATAGACTGGTTGACATCTGCTACCTCTTTGCCAATAATTTCAGCAATCTGGCTAGGTGAAACATCTCCTAAGGCTGTGGTATTTTGTAAATAGAAAAATTGCCAGACCAGAAAATCTTCGCTGGAAGGAAAGAGTTCCTTAAAATGCAAGAGCAGGGCACTTGGCAAAACCAAGTTCCCTGATTTAAAAGCGTCAAAATATGTCATAATTCCTCTTATAAATATCCAAATGAAGCCGCATCGTCCTCTACCTTTTTCCAGTCAAAAGGAGTTTCCTGATAGACAGCATAGTTAACCCAGTTACTGAAAAAGAGGGCAGCTGATGAAGACCAACAGAGACACGGTGTCTCATTCACATCATCATTTTTAAAGTAGTTCTCTGGGATATGAGGATCAAGTCCTGCCTCACAATCACGAAAATACTCTTTTGCTAGAGTATCACGGTCATATTCTAAATGACCAAAACTATAAATCTCACGAAGATCCCGACTGGCTAAAATTGAAACGCCGACTTGTTCTCCCTCAGAGAGGATTTCTAGATTGGTTTTTCCCAATATCTCTTCCTTATAGATTTCTGTATAACGAGAATGGGGAGCTACATAGCTATCATCAAAACCACGAAAGAGAAGATGGCCCTCTTTCAAGGTATCCTGCGGGTAAATGCCTGACAATTTCTGCTCCATCTGGTGTTTATCAACTCCATAGCGAGCATAAAGACCTGCTTGGGCACCCCAGCAGATATGAAGGGTCGAATAGACATGGGTCTTGGACCACTCAAGCACCTGACTGAATTCCTCCCAATAGTCCACTTCCTCAAATGGTAAATGCTCAATCGGAGCCCCTGTGATAATCATCCCATCAAAATACTCGTCCTTGACTTCAGGAAAAGTTTTATAAAAAGTCTCCATATGCTCTGCACGAGTCGTCTTGGAACGGTGGCTCTCCATATAGAGAAAGTCTATGTCCAATTGCAAAGGAGTATTTGCTAAATGCCGTAACAACTGGGTCTCTGTGACCACTTTTTTGGGCATTAGGTTTAAAATCAAAATTTTCAAGGGACGGATATCTTGGTGGGCCGCACGTTGATCATCCATGACAAAGATATTCTCTGTCCGTAAAATCTCAACAGCTGGCAATTTTTTATCAATTCGAATCGGCATAACCTTCTCCTAACTGTACTCTTTTAGAAATAATTGAATGTGTTTGAAGTCAAATCTCAAACACTTAGTCCTTTTATTATACTGCAAGAAGATATAGTTTTCAATTATAGTTTTTCTCTAACTAGCTATAGTTTGTTTATATAGCAGATGAAGAGAAAACAGCCCCAAGGACTGTTTTTCATTAATAATGCATAAGTACCTTGTAATCGTAATCTCCGATTTTTTCACGGCCTTTAAGCTCATCCAACTCAATCAAGAAGGCACAACCGGCTACAACTCCACCAAGTCTTTCAATCATCTCAATGGTTGCTTTGACAGTTCCACCTGTTGCCAAAAGATCATCTACGATGAGAACGCGTTGGCCTGGCTTGATTGCATCAGCATGCATGGTCAAGGTATCAATACCGTACTCTTTCTCATAGTCAGCAGAAATGACTTCACGTGGCAATTTCCCTGGTTTACGAACAGGTGCAAAGCCAATTCCCAACTCAAAAGCAACAGGACAGCCCACGATAAAGCCGCGAGCCTCTGGGCCCACGATCATGTCGATTTTCTTATCAGTTGCATACTGAACAATTTCACGAACAGCGTAGCTATAAGCATTTCCATCTGCCATCAAAGGGCTGATATCACGGAAGGTAATACCTTCCTTAGGATAATTTTCAATCGTTGCGATATAATCTTTTAAATTCATTTTTTTCTTTCTTTCAAAGTTTTTTACTCTCTATTATACCACATTTTTTGTGAAAGAAGAAGAGGAAAAGCACTATTCTATTGCTCCATCAGGCTATTAATGGAGTTATTTGCCCTGGTGTGAACTTATCATCAAAAAAACGAGCACATTCGTACTCGTTTTTAAAAATCTGTTAATTAAAGTGAGTTCACGTCAACCTTGATACCAACACCTTGAGTAGTTGTGATAGTCAAGTTTGTTACGTAAGTTCCTTTAGCTGTAGCTGGTTTTGCTTTTTGAATTGTTTCGTTGAAAGTTTTAAAGTTTTCAACCAATTTTTCAGCTTCAAATGATACTTTACCGATGATTGCTTGAACGTTACCTGCACGGTCAGCACGATAAGTAATTTTACCACCTTTAGACTCTTCAACTGCTTTAGCAACATCCATTGTTACAGTACCAGTTTTAGGGTTTGGCATCAAGTTACGTGGTCCAAGGACACGTCCAAGACGTCCAACAAGAGCCATCATGTCAGGTGTAGCGATAACTACGTCGAAGTCCAACCAACCGTCGTTGATTTTTGCAACAAGGTCATCTTCACCAACAAAGTCTGCACCAGCAGCTTTTGCTTCTTCAGCTTTTGCACCACGTGCGAAAACAAGAACGCGTGAAGTTTTACCTGTACCGTTTGGCAATACCATTGCGCCACGGATTTGTTGGTCAGCTTTTTTAACGTCGATGTTCAAGTTGTAAGCAACTTCTACAGTTGCGTCAAATTTTGCAAAGTTAGTTTCTTTTGCAAGTGCTACAGCTTCTTCTACACTGTATGCTTTTGTGCTGTCGATTTTCTCAAGAGCAGCACGAAGTTGTTTGCTTTTTTTAGCCATTTTCTATTCTCCTTGTAAGTGGTTCAATCGATTTTCATCTCCCACGTCACTTCTCGAAATGATGAAGTCTTGCGGGTTATATTGGGGGTGTTATTGATTAGTCAACAACAGTGAATCCCATAGAACGAGCAGTACCTTCGATCATACGCATTGCAGACTCAATGTTTGCTGCGTTCAAATCTGGCATCTTAGTTTCTGCAATTTCTTGTACTTGTGCACGAGTAACTGTAGCAACTTTAGTTTTGTTAGGTGTACCTGATCCTTTTTCAACACCTGCAGCTTTTTTCAAAAGAACAGCAGCTGGTGGTGTTTTTGTAACGAAAGTAAATGATTTGTCTTCGTATACTGAGATAACAACTGGAATGATCATACCAGCTTGGTCAGCTGTACGAGCGTTGAACTCTTTTGTGAATCCCATGATGTTGATACCAGCTTGACCAAGAGCAGGTCCAACTGGTGGAGCTGGTGTAGCTTTACCAGCAGGGATTTGCAATTTTACAAGTTTTTCGACTTTTTTAGCCATTTTTAAATCCTCCTTTGTGGTTTTGGCGGTAATTAAAGATTTTTACCTCCCACAAGTATGCTTTACACATACCTATCCATTATACACTATTTATCTAAAAATGCAAGAGAAAAATTACTTTTTTAATCGACGTAATCTCCGCCTTCAAAGCCGTAGTACTCTTCCAAACTGAGACCACTTGCAGCAATTTCTTTGGCTTCTTTTCCGACGTAGCGAAGATGCCATTCTTCCGCCATGTAGCCAGTCTCTTTTTCCTTGCCTTTGAGATAGCGAACAACAAAGCCATAGTCAGCCGCATGATCCAAGAGCCACTGAGCCGCCTTCCCCTCTGTCACCAATTCTCCATTAGTCCCAATCAAATCAAAAGCAAGACCTGTTTGGTGTTCACTATAACCTGGGCGAGCCGAGTAGCGATCTGCTGCTTCCTTACCGTCTTGATTCACATAGTCTTGATAAAGTTTGGTTTGGGTTTCATAACTTCTAAAACCACTGTAGTGATCGCTGATTGGGTAGCCAGCTGCTTGCATTGCTGCAATGAGCTTCAGCAATTCTGCTTTCGCTGTTGGATTTTCTCCTGGATTATAGTCTTTTGACAAAGGATAGTGCTTATTAGCTATGACGATTTCATCGTACTTCCCTTGAATACTATAGTAGTCTCCCTTATTGACAACTTCTGCCTTCTTCTGACTAGAGGCTTGAGATTTGCTCCCCACAGTTCCTTCAGGTTGACTAGTTTGTTCCGTTTTTTGAGTGTTTTCTTCATTTTTAGGTTTTTCTTGCGAACATGCTGCTAGTGTTACTGCCAGCAAACCAGATAAAACGATGTATCTTTTTTTCATTTTTTCTTCCTCTCTTATACCAAGTGCTTCTCTAATTCATCGGATAATGCTTTAATCATTTGTTCCAACTCATGGGATTTCACTTGGCAATCTTCTGCCGCCATTTCTTCCCAGGGCACCCACCAGACTGGACCACGGCCATTCAATCCATGACCTTTCATATCACCTGTTATTCTCGGAAAAAGATGCCAATGAGCGTGGGCATCTCCATTTCCTAGAAGTCCGATGTTCATCTTTTCAGCTTTAAACGTTTTGGCGACTGCTTCTTGGACCAGACTCATTTCCTCTAGAAAACGAAGTTTTACAGAGGTTTCCATCTGATGAAGTTCTGTGACATGCTCCTTTGCTAGAAATAAGGTATAACCCTTAAAGTATTGATGGTCTCCAATAACGACATAGCCTGTTTCTAGTTCTTTGACAAAATAGGGATTTTGTCCAGCTTTGATGAGTTCAATTCTCTGACAGATTAAGCACATATTAGTCTACCAATGCGCTCTTGAGATAGGCGTCGACCATACGCTCAGTCGCCATAACCGAATCAATGTGTGTTCGTTCGTAAGAGTGACTGGATTCAATACCAGCTCCAAGGAGGGCATGCTTGACCTCTGCTCCTGCTGACATAGCTGCGGAAGCATCCGAACCGTAAAATGGATAAATGTCGAGCTTAAATGGAATATCTTGCTCTTTCGCCAAAGCTACCAAGTGTTGACGGAAGTCATAGTGATAGGGACCTGAAGCGTCCTTGACACAGATAGACACTGTATACTCATCCGTCTGCTGGTCATCGCCCATAGCTCCCATATCTACAGCTAGATATTCTACTACCTGAGCTGGAATATTGGAATTGGCACCATGACCCACCTCTTCAAAGACTGAAAAAGCAAAATGAGTTGTTACTGGTAATGCTATCCCCTCTTCCTTATAAACACGAAGAAGATTAAGCAAAATCGCTGCGCTGACCTTGTCATCCAAGTGGCGGGACTTGATAAAACCAGTCTCTGTCACGACAGTTCTCGGGTCAAAACTGATAAAATCACCGACCTCGATGCCCAAGGCGCGGGTTTCTTTTTCATTGGTTACTTTTGCATCCAAACGCACTTCCATATTGTCCTGTGTGCGTTCAGCAGTTCCTGCATCTTTGTAGACATGGCAAGATGTCTGGTGGATGAGGATAGTTCCAGATACCGTTTTACCGGTACTAGCCACATGAACGGTACAGTTTTCTCCCTCAATCATGTTCCAAGGAAAACCACCGATACGGTCCAATTTGAGACGACCGTCAGGTTTGACAGCACGAACAATAGCACCCAGCGTATCCACGTGGGCAGTCACATAGCGTTGTTGCTCATCATTTTGACCTTTAATGGTCACATTGACACCGCCCTTGGCTGTGCGAACAGGCTGGTAACCAAGCTCTTCTAAAGTATGGACTAGGTAGTCTGAAATCTCACGAGTAAAGCCCGTCGGAGATGCAATAGCGGTTAGTTCTTTGATATAGTTTATAGTCTGATTCATTTCTTCACCTCTTTCCTACCATTATAACATTTTTCTAGTCAGACTCCTTCTCAAAAGGAGAAAAACTGTGTTTAGTTGCTTTCACTATAGATCCATGTTATAATACAAATACTTTGATTATGAAAGGAAAGTAACAAATATGAAATCATACTTTAAAGTATCGCTAGCCCTTGTGGCTTCACTTGTCCTCCTGCTCGGATGTTCCAAACAAGCATCAACACCTGCAAACAGCAGTTCTAAAGAAGACACAACAACTCAGTCAAGTGAGAGCAAACAAAGCACTGAGCAATCTTCTGAGAAGAAAGAAACAGCCAAGACACATACTTTTGTCAACAAAAGCAATCCTGGAATCACTTCTACCTTGGTTTATACTGTAGAAGGCGACAATGTTACCAAGCAAACCGCTCAGAATGTTGCAGATCCTGAAATCCTTGGTGCAACTCCAGAAGAGGTCAAGAGTACACTCGAGGATACCTATAAAGGTTATTACGGGCTAAAAGGTGTTAAACAAACCATTGAAATCAAAGATGGAAAAGTTGTTCAAGATCTCGAAGTTGATTACTCAACTGCAAGCCTTGACGAACTTAGAAAAGCACTCCCTGAAGAATATCCTGGTATTGGAAATCGTGTCAGTTTCTCAATCACTAAAAATGGACTAGAGACACTGGGATTCACAGAAAAGACGAACTAATCTCCTAAAATTCTATATAGACTAGTGTAGGGCCACCCCAAAAGTTAGACACAACTCTAACTCTTGGGGTATTTTACTATATTCCTAACTGATGAGTCCAATAGATTCCTCCAAATCCCATAAAAAGTGCATTTAAAACTTCCCACTTTTCAATCCATACGATAAAAGTTTTTTGAAATAGATAGAGACAAAACTTTAATCCTCTGACTAGTTTCTGTTCATTGTCATGTCAGGTCAGATGAGAGGGGAGGTCTAGTTGATTTTGTAGTAGAATCATGTTATAATACAAAATACTTTGATTATGAAAGGAAATTCTATGAAAACTTATATTAAAACTTCACTAGCCCTAGTGGCTTCACTTGTCCTCCTGCTTGGATGTTCCAAACAAGCTTCTACACCTGCTAGCAGCAGTAGCAAAGAAGACAAAACAACTCAGTCAAGCGAGACCAGACAAAGCAGCCAACAATCATCTGAAAAGAAAGATGAGACAGAAACTCATACATTTGTCCATAATAGCAAACCTGGAATTCATTCTACCTTGACTTATACTGTGAAGGGAGATGACGTTGTAAAACAAACTGTTCATAATGTATTCGATCCTGAAAAACTTAATAATACCGCGGAAGGTATTAAGGAAATTGTTGACGATACTTATAAAGGTTATGAAGGGGTCAAAGGGGTTACACAAAAAGTTGAAATTCAAGACGAAAAAGTTATCCAAAACATCGAGGTTGACATGACTGTCGCGAGTCTTGACGAATTGAAAAAAGCAATGCCGAACGAATATTCTGGTATTGGAAGCCGTGTAAGCTTTGCTGCCTCGAAAAAAATGCTTAAAGAAGCTGGTTATACTGAACAAACCAACTAATGAGTCGTGCTCATACAAAAAATTCTTGGTCGATGACCAAGAATTTTTTCATTCCATCTCAAAAACGTCACTCTCTTGTTTGTTTGGTAGAACCAATGAAAGCAAGATTCCAATCATAGCTGGCACTAACCATGGAAGAGAGGCTGACGCAAACGGAAGGGCATTAATCAGATTTTCTAGAAACTCAATCTTAAAGGAACTTCCAAGGACACTTGCAAGAGCAATAGCTGTAACAAGTCCAATGGTTAACTGCATGCCCGGTTTTGATAGGGCGACAAACTTATTCACAATCACGATCATCACAATGGCGATGGTGATTGGGTACAAGATTACCAGTACTGGCACTGAGTACTTAATTATTGCATCAAGACCAAGATTTGCAATGGCAAATCCAATCAAGGTAAAGGCTGTTGCATAGACCTTGTAGCTGATTTGTGGGAAACGTCCGTTAAAGAACTCTGCTGTCGACACAATCAATCCAACTGTCGTTGTGAAGCAGGTTACAGTTACCATAACAGCAAGGAAGAGTTGAGCTGTTGAACCAAAGATTTCCTGAGTTGCTTGCGACAAGATATAAACACCTGGTGTTCCACCCTTCATCGCTTCTGCTGGTACTGGGAAGTGATTTCCAAGGAATCCTAAACCAATGTAAAGAGCGCTAAAGGCAAGAGCTACAACGATACCAACAATCCAAATGGTTGAGATGTACTCTTTCTTACTTGAAAATCCAAGTTGTTTCAAGGTTTGAACAGCGATGACACTGAAGGCCACTGAGGCTAGGGCATCCAAGGTGTTATACCCTTCTAGGAAACCTGTCCCGAAAGCAGATGCTTGATAGGCTTCTGAAGCTACTTGAGGACTTGTTCCACCATATTTAAAGGAACCTAGTACAACTAAGATAACGATAAGCAAAGCAAAGACTGGTGTCAAGATACGTCCGATACGATCCAAGATTTTTGATGGATTGAGCGAGATCAAATAAGCTGCGGCAAAGTAAAGCACGGTAAAGATAATCAATCCTAGGCCTTTATTTGCTTCAGACAAGAGGGGGCTAATCCCAACTTCGTAAGCTGTTGTGGCTGTACGCGGAATGGCAAAGAAGGGACCAATTGATAGATAGAGGACTGCAAGATAAAGCGTCGCAAACCAAGGTGAGATTTTCTTAGAAATCTCATAAATGTATCCTTTAGGATTGAGCGTTCCGATGATAAGTGTCAAGACGGCAATACCAACACCTGAAAAGACAAAACCTGCGATGGCAGGAAGAAATTGTTCTCCAGATAAAGCACCTAGAGAAGGTGGAAAAATCAAGTTTCCCGCACCAAAAAATATTCCAAACAGGAGCAAGCCTGTTAGGGCACCTTTTTTAGCCATAAAAATCTCCTTCAAATTTCTAAAATACTGACCTAGTATACCATGATTAAGACTCTGAAAAAAGTATCCAAAATTAATCATTGAATGTTTTCAATATTTTTAAAAATAAGAATTATCTAAAAACAAAAATCCCTCACTCAGTTGGAACCGAGCAAGGGAAGATTAGGATCTATCGCTATATAGCTTTAAAGATTTTCAAAGGCCGTCATTCCACCTTGGACATTGATAACGTCATAACCCTGTTCAGCTAGAAATTGACAAGCACGCGCTGACCTCATCCCAGATTTACAAATGACATAATGCAAGAGGTCCTTGTCCAATTGATCATAGATATCAGTCAATTGACTAAGTGGTAGGTTCTGAGCACCTTCTAAATGAAGCGTCTCGAACTCTTCTACTTCTCTCACGTCCACTAGAGAAAGTTGCTCATTTTGATAAAGCTGGTAAAAATCGTTAAAAGTAATTTCTTTCATTTTGTTTCTCCAAGAATCTTTTGAATTCTTTTTTTCAAATCTGGCACCACTTCTGACTCAAACCAAGGATTCTTAGCCATCCAGATTTGATTTCGTGGTGAGGGGTGCACCAGAGGGAAAAATTCTGGTAGATAGTCTTTGTAGCGTTTTACCCGCTCTGTTACCTTGCCACTAACCTTCTCATGAAGATAATAGGCCTGGGCATATTGTCCAATCAAAAGGGTCAATTCAATATTTGGACATTCCTTGAGGAGTTGTGGGTGCCATTTTTCGGCAAAGCCTTTACGGGGGGGAAGGTCGCCCGATTTTCCATGTCCTGGGAAATAAAAGTCTATGGGAATAACTGCAAACAAGCCCGAATTGTAAAAGGTGTCTTCATCCACACCTAGCCACTCACGCAAGCGATCGCCACTCTTATCCTTCCAATAAATCCCAGCTTCTTGCGTTTTAAGCCCAGGAGCCTGACCGACAATATTGATGCGGGCAGTTTTTGGCGCCGCAAAGAGAGGTTCGATTCCACGTTCTGTATAGCTGGTATTTTGCGGATCCGCCATAATGGCTTGCTTGATTCTTTCGATTTGAGACATCTGTTTTCCCTCCAAAAAGAAGTCCAAGCATACAATCTCAGACTTCTATCGTTTTATTTGATCAATTCATAAATAGCTTCTGCATAGATTGCTGCTGCTCGGAAGAGATCGTCCAAGGCGATAAATTCATTAGCTTGGTGCATGGTGTCAATAGAGTCTGGGAACATGGCACCGTAGGCAACTCCACGTTCCAGCAAGCGACCAAAGGTACCACCACCGATGACTTGCTCGTGACCTTGGAGACCAGTTTGTTTTTCATAAACATTCAACAAGGTTTGAACGAGTGGATCTTCCATTGGTACATAGTGAGGGGTATGACCGTGTTCAGAAAGGCTAACAGAAGCAACTGGTAAGTTTTCAAGAACTGACTGGATTTGCTCTGGACTTGTTCCTTTTGGATAACGGAAGTTGAGGGCAATGGTATTGTCAGCACTTGTTTCATCAAAGCGGAAGACACCGGCATTCATAGAAAGGGCACCCATCTTTTCATCTACATGAGCAACCTTGAGATTTGTACCCTCATGGTCGTTCAAGAGAATCTTACCAGCGATGTTAAGGTAGTCTTTTGCAGGTCCTGCAAAGTCAAACTGGCTGAGGAAAAGGGCAAGATAGGTCGCACCATTGACACCTGATGCAGGCATAGCACCATGGGCTGATTTACCAATGATGGTGACCTTGTATTTGCCAGCATCTTCTTGAATTTCTCCTCTGAGTTTGTATTCTGCAACAAAGGTATCTAGTTTAGCTTGCAAGTCAGCCAGGTCGCCTGAAACGACTGCTGTTGCTGATTCAGGTACCATGTTTTCACGCAATCCACCTCTGAAGCTGTGAAGACGGGCTGCACCTGTATTTTCACCTGCAAAGTGAAGATATTCCGTGATGTTCCCTTTTTCACCATTGATGATAGGGAATTCAGCGTCTGGAGAGAAACCGAAGTCTGGTTTCGCAAGTCCTACATGTTCAAAGTAGTAGTCCATGTCTGCCCAACCTGATTCTTCGTCTGTTCCGACGATGAAACGAACTTTCTTAGAAGTTGGAAGTCCCAATTCTTTGATGATTTTCAAGCCATAGTAACAAGCTGTTGTAGGTCCCTTGTCGTCTGAAGCTCCACGCGCATAAAGGCGACCGTCTTTGATAGTTGGTGTATAAGGGTCCGTTTCCCAACCGCTACCAGCTGGCACCACGTCCATATGGGCAAAGATTCCGAAAACTTCTTCTCCTTCACCAAACTCAAAATGTCCTGCGTAGTTATCAACATTTTTAGTTGGATAGCCATCGCGGTCTGCGATTTCAAGGAATTTTTCCAAGGCTTTTACTGGACCAGGTCCAAATGGATGCTGCGCATCTACTTTGCTGTCATCACGTTCTGAGTTGATTTCCAAAAGGCTAAACAAGTCAGCCAAGAGCTCTTCTTTGCGTTTTTCTACTTCTGCTGTAAAATCAATTGCTGTCATTTTTTCTTCCTTCTATCTTTTCTCGATGATTTCATCCACTGGCAAGCGGTAGCTTGGTTCCAATTTTTCGTCTGTGTAACCCACTGTAATCAAGAGTTCTGGGCGGAATCGGTCTTCAATGTCCAAAACTTCGTTGGCTTTTGATTTGTCAAATCCAAGAATAATGTTAGAACCGATTCCCTGGTCAGTCAAAGCAAGAACTAAGTTCATGGCTACTAGTCCCACATTAAGGGCCAAGTAGTCACTAACTTGCTGTTCACTGTAACGTGCAAATTCAGCAGGCAGATTCTTCATAAAATATTGAAGTTGCTCTTCAGAAAAGTTATTAGCGCCGCCAACTCGGGCAATCTTACGAGCACGTTTAGCCAAATCTGTGTCTGTAAACAAGGCAATGGTTACAGGCGCTGATGATACCTGTTCAAAGTTCGAACCATAAGCCAATTTTGCCAATTCAGCATTTTTCTCACGAACAACCACAAACTTCCATGGCTGGCTGTTGTGGGCACTTGGGGCCAAGGTTGCGATTTCGATAGCCGTACGCACATCTTTGGGATCTACCGGTTTATCAGTAAAATGCTTAGTCGCATGACGTTTTTTATTTAATTCAAGAAATTTCATAATCGATTTCCTTTTCTAATTCTACTGCATCCATTCTACCATATTTTGAAAGAGCTTGCAGAGATTTTTCATAGGAAAAGCAAGAGCAAAACAAACTGCTCTGTGCAGTTTGTAATAATTATTCTATATCACTCACCATAAAATTAGCAAATGGAATCATACTGAGATAGCTTCTCCGTTGTCACTTCTTCCAACTTTTTCTTTACCTGACCTTTTATGGCCGTATCCATCTGTGATTTTATTTTCCCAATAGCGACTTTTGTCTCCTCCGCACTTTCTCTCACTTTTTCTTTATAGTTGGTTTGCAAAGAATTTTTTTCCTTTAAGATTACTGTCGCCATTGTATAGATTCTATTCCTCTCCATCATGCGATACATCTGACGTAAAGCAAATTCATATTCTTCATCTGTGTAATATTCATTTAATGGTGCGAGCATATGACCTCCTTAAATCTCCGATTGTCTGTTCTAACTCATCTTGCTTTTTACGATAATCTCTATCTAACATCTCTTCATGGTACTGCAATTCATCTTCTCTACGCCTACACGCAAACTGAGAATCCTCCATCAATTGTTGCAAACTCCTATAAAACTGTTCTCCATCTTGGTAACTGTGTTGTCCCTTTTGAAGAAAGACATCCATTTTGCTAGCTTCGTCTTCAATGATTCGGGCAAGGCGGTCTCGACGTTCATAGAGTTCGTTATATTGATTCGTAAAAGTTGCTTTCCGCTTTAGATACTCATCTTCCAAATCATAATGCTCTTTTTCTTTTGCTTTTAACTTTTGGAAGACTAAATCCGACTGTTCCATTTTCTAAATTCTCCTGCCAATTCCTTATCTGTGGCCAGTTTACTCTCAATGACTTGGATAATCTGTTGGTTAAGGGTATCAAACTCTGTGGCTAGTTTTTCAGCCTTTTGATTCATTTGCTCAAAATCTTGCTTAACTGAACCGACAATCGTATCCTGAGTCACACCCGCAGACGCAAAAGTCGATAGAACTTCATCATAACTCAGGTATCGGAAACTACTAAAGTCAAGCTGATTCCATAGTTCTTGTGCTTTTGACACCACCTCTTCTTGAAGGTGCTTGACGTCGTCTGCACCAGCTCGAGCCGCATTAGCCATTCCTTCCCCTAGAGCCATTCCCTGCAAGCTATCCAAGTATATCTCTTCCCTACTTGACAAACCATCTGCCGAGAGGTAGCTTTTAATTTTTTGGTAGCGGTACATACCCGCTGTTGCTTCTGCTAATGCCGTTACTTTGAGATTTGTGACACGTTTTCCATCCAAATCAACTAGCTGGCCATTCTCATCAAATCGCCACTGGGACAAGTTATGATATTCTAACTTGTCACCCCAGTTATCTTTTGCAGGGTAGATGTAGGGAAATATAGCTGTTTGAGTCGTATTTCCCGTAATATTGCCAATAACATCATACTTATGACGGAAATTGCGAAATTGTTTTGGATGTTCTTGCATGTACTTGATTTCTTCTTTTGAAATCAAGTTATGAATATCTGGCCCGTTATACCCAACATTGGCATAACCTCGCTTTAAAGCGACATACATAGCCAGAGACTCTCCAAGCGAATGCCCCGCAGTTGTAATTTTAGCAGAGGGATAAGTTTTTTCGATTTCTTCCGCAAAACTCAGAGCCGTTTGAAATTGAGATTTTCTAAATGTCTTTGTTTTCAAATCCGACAACACCTGTCTATCACCAAATCCTATTGATTGGATATCTGTTTGGATATCAAGCCGATCGTCTTTATTCGTCCCTGCATAAGCAATCACTACATGGCTATAATCCACATTCCCATTTTTATCCACAGGAGCAACTGCCATCGCCTGCATACCGTTGGAGGTGTTATCTATGGGTTTAGAGATTACTTTAAACCGATCGTTTGCAACTAATCGTCCCTCCTGAATAGGATTACTCACCTTACCAGAGTCAACATCGTAAACATCATCTACTATATATCTATAATCTTCTTCTGTAACCATATAGTTATCTCTCCTCTAAGTAGATAATTTTTACTGCTATATCATACCCAGCTTCTTCTTTGTGTTCTCTCTTTATGAATTCTGTTGGTGAATAATTAGAACTTCTTATTTTCCCATTCTCATTTAAAGAATCTATTTTGACAGATATATCATATTGATTATTTACTTTAGCAGTAATCCTCCAACTCCCGGTGCTTTCATTTCTTTGAAATTCAACAAACTTCACTCTCTCAATCTTTTGTCCATCAGCTAAATCATAGTTACTAACTAAAAACTTTGCTACCCTATCCTGTTCGATTCTCATTTTCTCTTCCAATGTTTTTTCTTTTGGATGATTCAAACTAAACATTATAACTCCTCCTATAATACAGATTACTAAAGCAATAATACCCCATTTTTTACGCTTATTCATTAACACACCTCCTTATATCATTCTATAAAGCAACTTGGTCTTAATTACCTTATAATATAGGACCAATAGCCACTATGGTCTTGTGCATTGAATTCAAGTTTAGCATAGTTCACTTACGATTTCCTTTTCTAATTCTACTGCATCCATTCTACCATATTTTGAAAGAGCTTACAGAGATTTTTCATAGAAAGAAATTGGAACAAGGATGAGTAACCAAACGAAGTCCATCTTTTAAATCAGGGAACCCCTCATCCAGTTCCAACTAATTTTCAGGGGTTTAAAGAAACTAGTCTACCTTATATTCTGACTTTATAGTCTCCAAAAATTTCTTCACATCCTCCACATACCCATGCTTTTCAATTAAACTAGCTAAGAGTTCCAGATTGTGCCCCCGATAGTTGTCATCTCGACGTAGTTCTTCATACATTTCGATAAAAGGAAGCCCCTTGGACTTGGCCAATTCTAACTCTGCTTCATAATCATAGGAAACTTTTCGGAATAGAATGTTTACCAATTCCCCATTTTCCACTTCTATCACAGCATACTGGGCACGGTGATTTTTTAACTTTTCCCAATCAAAATAGGGCATGCCAATGGTACCTGGATTGATGATTTGTTGCCCTTGACTTCCATAACGAAGCAACTGCTTGTGGACATGACCATAGATTGCCACGTCCGTTTCCTCATCTAGGAGTTGGTCAAATTTCTCTGTATCATTCCCAACAGACAGATCCCCACCATAGTTTTTTTCAGGCAAATTATGAGAAAGAGAAAAGCGCAGCCCCTCAACTTCTTTCTTTTCTAGCAAAGGTAAGCTTCGTAGCCAGTCAATCGTTTCAGGATCCATTCGCTCCATCAAAAACTGGGTCAATCGCATGAGCTGGACTTCCTGTGGGTCTTCCAAGCCATATTGCCCATCTAAAGCCTCAAGGACACAATCATCCCAATTGCCTCGAACACTTGCAGTGATAGGCAGTTCCTTTAACAGAGCGATCAAGTCATTTGCACCTGGACCAGGGAGGAAAATGTCTCCCATGAGCCAGTATTCACTGACTCCTTGTGCTTTAGCATCTGCAATCACTGCTTCTAGCGCCGACGCATTGCCATGAATATCTGATAGAATTGCGATTTTATGGTTCATAATGATTTCCTTCCGTTTGGTAATCTACTCTCTCTTCCGCCACTTGAGCCAACTCCACTTCTTCCTGAGGATTCAACATTCTCTGAACAGCTTCTGCGACTGCTCTTGGCACCCCAACTTCGACAATTTCATCCACACTGGCTTCCTTGATTTTAGTGAGAGATTTAAAATGCTTCATGAGATTCTGTTTGCGTTTAGGTCCTAGACCGTCAATCCCATCCAGTTGTGATGAAAAGGAGTTTTTGGAGCGCAGTTGGCGGTGGAAAGTGATAGCAAAGCGGTGCACCTCATCCTGGATGCGTTGGAGAAGGAAAAATTCCTGAGAATTACGAGACAACTCCACCACCTCAAGCGGATCTCCAAAGAGCAGTTCATGGGTTTGGTGCTTGTCATTTTTTTGCAGCCCAGCAATTGGGATATCCAAACCCAGCTCCTCTTGGATGACCTTCTTAGCAATATTGACTTGCCCTTGTCCCCCATCAATGACAATCAAATCAGGAGGAGTCAAGCCGTCACGTTGAACTCGACCATAGCGTCTGCGAATGACTTCTCGCATACTCGCATAATCATCTGGACCCACAACCGTTTTTATCTTGTACTTACGGTAATCCTTCTTACTCGGTTTACCATTGACAAAGACCACCATAGCAGACACTGGACTGGTTCCCATGATATTGGAGTTGTCGAAGGACTCAATGCGAACCGGAGTTGGTATTTGGAGCAAACGCCCTAGATTTTCAATAGCTCCCTGAGTCTTTTCGACAGATTTTTCTAGCAGATTGAACTTCTGCTCCAGACTAACACGAGCATTTTTTATGGCTAGATTGACCAGCTGTTTTTTCTCTCCACGCTGGGGTTTGACAATCTTGGTATCCACCAAGGCCTTGACTGCTTCTTGGTCAATATCCTGCGGAATCAACACTTCATTGGGAACCAGGTGAGATTTTTCTTGATAGAATTGTCCCACATAGGTCAAGAAGTCCTCATCCGGATCATTGTAGTAGGGAAAGAGATTGACATCACGTTCAATTAACTTGCCCTGACGGACAAAGAAAACCTGCACACACATCCAGCCCTTGTCCACATAGTAGCCAAAGACGTCACGATTTTGGAGATCCTTGGCCATGACCCGTTGCTTGGTCCGAAGCGTTCCAATGGCCTGAATCAGGTCACGGTATTCCGCTGCACGTTCAAACTCCATACTTTGAGCCGCCTTTGCCATCTTCCCCTTGAGGTCATTGATGATTTTGTCATCCTGCCCTTTTAGGAAATCAGAAACCTCCTGAGCCATGGACTTGAAATAGGACTCATCTTTTTTACAGATAGTATGGGCCATACACTGGCCGATATGGTAGTAAAAACAGACCTTAGACGGTGGATTAGTACACTTGCGAAAAGGAAAAATCCGATCCAAAAGTCGCTTGATTTCATTGGCTGCCCCCACATCTGGATAGGGACCAAAGTAAAGACCGCCGTCCTTCTTGACCTGACGGGTGATAATCAAACGAGGATAGCGCTCATTTGTGATTTTGATGAAAGGATAAGACTTGTCGTCCTTGAGCATGATATTGTATTTAGGCTTATTCTCCTTGATCAGGTTGATTTCTAAGAGAAGCGCCTCAATATTAGACTCAGTAACGATAAATTCAAAATCCACAATCTCAGATACCAGAGCCTCTGTCTTGGTATCATGACTGCCACGGAAATAGGACCGCACGCGGTTGCGCAGATTTTTAGCCTTTCCTACATAAATGATAGTGCCGTTTTTATCTTTGTGAATGTAACAACCAGGGCTAGTCGGCAAGAGCTCCAGTTTTGATTTGATCAAGTTGTTCATAGTTCCATTATAGCAAAAAGGCCGTAACAGGACGAACAAAAAGCCCCACCGATCACTTGATGGAGGAGCTTTGATTTTATTTTAGATTCATCTAGTCGCTACTGGTATAGAATTCTTGAACAGCTTTCACATCCCGAGCCTGAATTCCATAGTAGGAACCTGCTGGCTGCATGACAGAAGTCTCGTTGGTGTGATCCAATCCGATGGCATGCCCCAGCTCGTGCTCCGCTGTGTGCACGATCCGTTCATAAGAATAACCATAGTTTGGATTGGATAGATAATAGTGATTCAGACGAACCGTTACAGATATAAATTGATTGGTTAACAAATTGGTTTGACTCTCGGCTTGACCTGCTACAGCGGTCGATCCATCATTCATCTCACTTGCCACAATATCTGCCTGGCTAGGATCCGCAACCACCTCAAAGGTAAAGGCTCCCGTTTGATTCCAGTTTTTTATGGCTTCTGCATAGGCACCTTGGAAGGTTTCATCCATTTGAGGCTCAATATAGATGCGAGCTGAGGCTTGAGCCCACTTGCCTTCTGCATGTTGGTGACTGTCTGTCTGAGACAAGACTTCCAGCGTTCCCGTCTCCTTCCATTGATTCCAGCCACCTTGACCAATCTTGCTCATTTTTTCAACCTGATTGACCGCAGAATGAAAATCACCTGTCAGATACCAAACCACTCCAAAGGCAATGATCAGTAGAATGACCACAGTCCAAACCAGACGCCAGAAGAAACGCCAAATTCCCAAAAGAAATCGGAAGAATAATCGAATAATCCAGAACATGACGCCCCACCTTTCATAAAAATAAGAACCTATCTTGAAATCACATTCTCCTTGATCAAGATAGATTCTCTATTTTACTGAAGAAAGCTGAAAGAAACCTAAAACTAAGATAAACGTTCTTCCAAGACAAAGTCAATTGGTAGAGTAGCTAAAAAACGCTCCAATTGTTTTTCCCAGTAGTACCACTCGTGCTTACCTGGACTATGACTATAGGTCACCTCAAAACCTAGTTTTTTGAGGTTTTTCACTGCGAGGTTATTGGCTGAGTAAAGATAGTCTTGTTCCCCACACCAAGCCCATAGTTTGGTCTTTTTATCGGATTTTGCAGCCATGCTTTCAAGCGAATGAGGACTAGATGTCCAGTCTTTAATCTCTCCAAAAACTCCTCTCCAGTAGGCAAGTGACCCCAGATCCTGACTTTCAGGAGAAAAATCCTGAAAACTGAGCGCACCAGAAAAACTAGCCGCATGAGAAAATCGATTCGTCGATAGAGCGAGTTTGAAGGAGCCGTAACCACCCATGGAGAGACCAGCTATAAAGGTCTTTTCTCGCTTGCTGGTCATATTAGGGAAGAAACGTTTCATGACTTGGGGGAGTTCTTCTGCTAGAGCTGTATAGTAGTTATAGCCATACTGAGTATCTGTGTACCAGCCATTATTTGTATTGGGCATGATAACAATGAGATTGGTTCCACGCAACAAGCGTTCGACATTGGTACGTTTGAGCCAGCTATTTTGGTTTCCTGACATTCCGTGCAAAAGATAAAGGACAGGAATATCTGTGCAATCTGGTTCAGTCACCCGACTAGCATCTGGATAGAGTACGGTAACACCCCACTCCATATCCAAAACTTTTGAGTAATACTCAATATTCATAACTGCCATGGTTGTCTCCTTTTACTATTCTATAAGAAAAAGCCGAATTTCGACTTTTTCTGTAGGTATTCTGCTTATTATTTTGCTTCCATCACGACTGGCAAGATTGCTGGACGACGCTTGGTTTGATCAAAGAGGTACTTGGTCAGATTGTCACGAACCTTGCCTTTGAGATCTGCCCAGTCAAAGTCATCACCTTGAAGATAATCTTCTACCGTTTGGTTAATCAATTCTGAACTTTCACGGAGAATATCGCGGCTCTTCTTGAGGTAAACAAACCCACGCGTATGAACACGGGCCTTGGCCACAATTTTTTTCTCACGACGGTTGACAGTGATTACCACGATAAAGATTCCATCTTCTGACAAGACCTTACGGTCACGAAGGACGACATTTCCAACATCCCCGATGGCATTTCCGTCAATCAAGACATCCCCTGCAGAAACTGCTCCAGCTGGAACAAAATCTCCATGTTCATAAGACATGGTCGTTCCCTTTTTAGGGATGAAAATGCGTTCCGGCAACATCCCAACTGCCATGGCAGCCTTGGCATGCGCGTCCAACTCACGATACTCTCCTTGGATAGGGAAGAGGTAGTTTGGTTGCAAAAGATTGATCATCAACTGCAAATCACGCGCATTTCCGTGTCCGGATACTCGCAAGCTTTGGGTAATGAGTTTCACCACACCACCAGCTTGGTAGATCATGTTTTCAACACGCGCCATGACGGCTTCTTTGGCGATAGATGGAGTCGTTACGATATAGACCAAGTCCCCGTCTTTGATTTCCACATAGCGGTGGCGACCAATGGACATCTTACGAAGTCCATTAATAGGCTCACCCATACGACCCGTCTCGAGAATAATCAACTCATGGTCTTCAAATCGAGACATTTCTTTTGGTTTAATCAAGAGACTTTCATTAGCTAGAGATAATTTTTTGAGTCGAATCGCAGTGCGGACGATATTTTCAATATCAAATCCAGTCAAAACAACTCGGCGACCTGTATCTGCAGCCGCATCAAAAACCTGCTGGATACGAGAGAGGTTGCTGGCAACTGCTGCAACGATGATACGACCTTCCCAGTCTGCAATGGTCTGAGTAATTTCATCCCCAACTTCACTCTCGCTCGCCACCTGGATATTGCTGTCTGCATTGGCTGAATCACTGAGGAGCGCCAAGACACCATCACGACCGATTTCTGCCAAACGAGCAAAATCCGTCGCATAGGATTCGCTAGCTGTCTGGTCAAACTTGAAGTCCCCTGTATAAACGATGCTACCTTCAGCTGTTTTCAGGACTATTCCCAAACTTTCTGGGATAGAGTGAGTTGTACGGAAGAAGGAAACCACAGTCCCTCCAAAGTCGATCTCTGTATCTTCATCAATCACATGGAAGTCATTGAATTTCTTAACCGTATCATTTCCTTTGACAAAGAGTTTGGCCAACTCAATGGTCAACTCAGAACCAAACACAGGCACCTTCGCCTCTGCCAAAAGATAAGGCAGGGCACCAATGGCATCCGCATGTCCGTGGGTCAAAAAGACCCCGGCGATACGATCGCTATTTTCAAAAAGGTAGTCCATATTTGGAATGACGACATCAACACCTAGTTGTTCATTTTCAGGGTATTTAAGCCCAGCATCCAAAACAAAAATAGAACCATCGATTTCAGCGATGTACATATTTTTCCCATTTTCTCGTACACCACCTAGTGTTGTTAAACTAATATTACTCATTTTCCCTCCGAAACTTCATTTATCTTGATTATAGGGTGAATTTACCCTCTTATTCTAAAAGTTCTAAAACTTCCAGCCGAATCTTTTCCTACCATTATACCATTTTTTTGATTATTTTCAAAACGAAGATCGGTTTTTAACTAGAGATTAGTCACTACTGTGAATCGAATTCTTTTACTTTGACTTCTCTTTTGGAGGCTTCATCGAAGATAATAGAACGATTGTACCATCAAAAATACGGATTTTCTGAATCAATTTGATTTCAGATACCTTTCTCGAACTCTAAATTTTTCTTTTAGTTCAAAAAACTTGCTTTTACCTCTCGACTTGAGAACTATTTTCTACAAAGACATGGTTTATCTACATCCAAAAGCGAAAATTTCCTGTTCGCTACAGAATCTAAAAATTTCAGCAATTAGCCATTAAGATGGAGGTTAACGATAGGAAATTTCTTCAAAAAGAAAAAAGACTTAGAAATTCTAAATCTTTTTATCATCTTTAGTTTGGATAGATATAAGTTACGTTACCTAAAAATTCATGAGGATTAAAGAAGCCACGATAATTCGCAATCTGCTTTTGACGTCTGTAGTTTGCTTCCAATACCTGGATAGAGTTTTCACTTTGAACATCTGTTACATAAGCAACGTGTCCATATTCACCACCATCCCAAACGGCGATTGCTCCTACTACTGGAACACTTCCTGTCTTATAACCTTGAGCGCTCGCGTAGATTGCCCACGTGTTGGCATTTCCCCACCAGTTGCTAGCCCAAGGAGCCAATTCTTTCACACCCCATGTACACTGACCAACAGGATAAGAGTTTCCATAGTTTGTCGGAGTCTTTTCGACAACATCCTCTGTATCTGATACCACATTCGCAGTGCTAGCTGGAGCACTGTAGGTAGAGCTAGCCTGAGCGGAACCACTTACTTCCAATACATCGCCTGGGTGGATAGTGTCAAAGATGGTTTTTCCATTCAAAGCTGCCAACTCATGCGGATCCATGCCGTTTGCAGTTGCAATGGCATAAAATGAATCACCGTCTTGGACAACGTAAGAGTTCGCATGAACAGTTTGAGCCCCAACTGTAGCCAAAATAGCGGTAGAAGTCAAACCAAGAGTCAGTTTCGTAACTGTTTTTTTCATAACTATTTTCCCCTTATATTTTCTTGATAAGAAAATCATACTTGATTTACATGTCAGTTCGTTTAGAGTTATATTTTAGTCATGTTACAAAAATTTATACTTTTACTACATAAGGTTTAAAAGCAGACATCGTATAAAGTGATAGAAGAGAATAAAAAAAATGAATCATTTCCCCAACCTTTACATCAGCAAA
Source organism: Streptococcus sp. HMSC062H02 (assembly GCF_001813005.1). Taxonomy (GTDB): domain Bacteria; phylum Bacillota; class Bacilli; order Lactobacillales; family Streptococcaceae; genus Streptococcus; species Streptococcus oralis_S. The sequence continues at coordinate 18,615 of NZ_KV811100.1, read as the reverse complement.
CCATCCAAAAGACTATCCAATCAACCACTCCCACATCAAGCATTTATCCGTCAAAAAGAGACCGAGATAGGTCATCTCAGTCCCTTTCCATCTATTACTCCATTAAAAAATCATAAATTTCTTGAACTGTCCCCAGCGCCATCATTTCTTGGTCTTTAACAATCTGTTTGAGATTTTGGTAAACCTGACTTTCACCAATTTCCCTTTTTGGCGCTTCTTTATTGACTGTCATGACACCATCTTTGATCGTCACAAAGCCCAGCTCTTCAAATACTTGGATCATCTTGACCAGCAAGATTTGTTGGATATTGAGATAAGCCGCCAAATCTTTCAGCTTGTAGCGAATATCAAACTCTGGAAACTGGTAAATGGTCTTGTACAATTTTGCAAACTGTTCTCTAGTCCCGTAACCTGTCAGATAGTAGGCCTTATCGATGTCATTTTTGAAATAGACAGCAGAGAAATCCTGTTCCTGAAAAATGGCCTTCAGCAAGGTAATATCTTCAGGAATGGTTTTCACAACCACAGCATCACTGGTCGCTAATTCTGGTAATTCTCCAGCAAAGTCCAAGACTGGAACCCCTTCTGGCAAGACTGCATTCTTCCCACGAATGTTAAAGAGTTGAACACCCTCCACACGCGCATCCACCATCATCAACTGGAGGGCAGTTTGCCCATTCCATTGGTTGACAGACAAGGTGACTGCCAATTCTAGATTCTTGGTTTGAGCAAACTCTGTTGCCCATCTACCTTGTCCAAAGGCCACCACTTCAAAACTCGCCTCACCCTTGGAAATTTTTAGTTTTAGGTGGACATTTCCTGCTCCCATGGTACGAGCACTTTCGACATGAAAATCCTTGATATAAAAGACAGGTTTCTGATTGTCCATTCCAAAAGGTGCCAAACGTTCAAAACTTTTAACCGTTTCTAAACTAAGGGTCTCCAAGTCCAACTCTTCATCTAGATTTAACTTGTTCTTGCCAACAGCATCTGCACCTTTTTCACGGACATAGTCTTCCAAGACTTGAGATAAATCTGGAAGCTTCTCCACTTCCAGCGTCATTCCAGCTGCACCAGCATGGCCGCCAAAGGCGATAAAGAGGTCTCGATGGGGATCCAGAGCTTCAAAAATATCGACCGCTTCCACACTACGAGCACTGCCCTTGGCACGATCTTCTTCTATACTAAGAACGATGACTGTCTGCCCTAGTTCTTCCAACAAACGACCAGCAACGATACCCAGAACCCCAGGATTCCAGCCTTCCTTGGCCAAAATCTGGACCTTCTTCTCAGGATCTACCATGGTCTTAGCTTCTTCATAGATTGACTGAACGATCTCCTTACGTTCTTCATTTTTCTGGTGAATCATGAGGGCAATCTCATGTGCTTCCTCGTCGTCAAACCCAGTCAACAAATCAATAGCTGGATTAGGATCATCTAAACGCCCCAAGGCATTTAAACGAGGGGCAATCTGAAAGCCAACCGTTTCTTCTGTAACTTCATTCGCAGCAATCCCAGCCATATCCAGCATTTCTTGTAGACCAATACGCTGAGTATGCCCCAGCATTTCCAGACCATATTGAACCAAAATACGGTTTTCATCTGTCAAACTCACCATATCTGCAATGGTACCGATAGCAACCAAATCAAGCAATTCCACTTGCACTTCTTCTAAAAGAGCGCAAGCTAGCTTGAAAGCCACTCCGCATCCGGCCAAATATTTGAAGGGATAGTCTGCATCCGGATGCTCAGGATGGACAATCGCATAGGCTTCAGGAAGGGTTTCCGGCATGGAATGGTGGTCGGTCACAATGACATCCACTCCCATAGCCTGAGCCAATTCAATGGCCTCATGACCAGCAACCCCATTGTCCACTGTCACAATCAAGGAAATTCCCTCTTGCTCGATAAAGTATTTATAGACACTGGCATTGGGACCATAGCCATCGGTAAAGCGATTTGGTAGGTAAACACGGCACTCCGCACCAAGCTGTTCCAAACTTTCCTTCACAATCGAAGCCGAAGTCATGCCATCCGCATCATAGTCACCGTAAACGAGGATATTCTCCCCTTCTTCAATGGCCTGACGAATCCGTTCCACTGCCTTTTCCATATCATGGAGCAGATAGGGGTCATGTAAGTCCTCTAAAGAAGGTTCTAAAAACTTCTTTAGACTTTCTTCATCCTGAATCCCTCTTTCAAATAATAACCGAGCCACCTCAGGACCCAGTCCAGCCTTCTTGGCTATCTTTGTAAAATCCGCATCTTCAACCTGCGGGGCAAACTGCCATTCATAAGTAGGAGTTATCAAAAAAACATCCACTCTTTCTAAGAATTCTATCGTTTCATTATAACATGATTTAGGCATTTTCTCTATCCAGATTGCTTTTTTATAAAATTTTAGTGAATTTTTTTCAGATATGATTTGACAAGAACATTCTTTTGGTGTAGAATCATGTTATAAAATCTAACACAAAGGAGATCTCTCATGACTTTAGTAGAATTTAAACACGTCGAAAAATATTACGGAGACTACCACGCACTCCGCGACATCAATCTCCGTTTTGAAAAAGGACAAGTTGTTGTCCTGCTTGGACCTTCTGGTTCTGGGAAGTCCACTCTTATCCGTACCATCAATGGTTTGGAGGCTGTTGACAAAGGAAGTCTCCTAGTCAATGGACACCAAGTAGCAGGTGCTAGCCAGAAAGATTTGGTGCCTCTTCGTAAGGAAGTCGGCATGGTTTTCCAACATTTTAACCTTTATCCACACAAAACAGTGTTAGAAAATGTGACACTTGCTCCCGTTAAAGTTCTTGGAATTGATAAAAAAGAAGCTGAAAAAACAGCCCAAAAATATCTGGAATTTGTAAATATGTGGGACAAGAAAGATTCCTACCCAGCTATGCTGTCTGGTGGACAAAAACAGAGAATCGCCATCGCACGTGGTCTTGCCATGCATCCGGAACTCCTCCTCTTTGATGAACCAACATCTGCCCTTGACCCTGAAACCATCGGAGATGTTCTAGCAGTTATGCAAAAACTGGCACATGATGGGATGAATATGATCATCGTTACCCACGAAATGGGCTTTGCCCGTGAAGTTGCGGACCGCATTATCTTTATGGCCGACGGAGAGGTTTTAGTAGACACGACAGATGTCGATGACTTTTTTGACAATCCAAGCGAACCTCGTGCCCAACAATTCCTCAGCAAAATTATCAACCACGAAAGTGACAAAGTCAAATAAGGAGGCGCCTATGAAAAAGAAATTCTTTTTATACGCATTATTGATTAGCCTTTTCAGCCTTACTGCTGCCAAACCAGTCCAAGCCGATACCAGTGTGGCAGACATTCAAAAAAGAGGCGAACTAGTTGTCGGTGTCAAACAAGACGTTCCCAATTTTGGCTACAAGGATCCCAAGACCGGGACCTATTCTGGTATCGAAACGGACTTGGCCAAGATGATTGCAGACGAACTCAAAGTCAAGATTCGCTACGTTCCTGTTACCGCGCAAACTCGTGGACCGCTCCTAGACAATGAACAGGTCGACATGGATATCGCAACCTTCACCATCACAGACGAACGTAAAAAACTATACAACTTCACCAGTCCCTACTATACGGACGCTTCTGGTTTTTTGGTCAATAAATCCGCCAACATCAAAAGTATTGAGGACCTAAACGGTAAAACGATTGGGGTTGCCCAAGGTTCCATCACCCAACGCCTGATTACTGAATTGGGTAAAAAGAAAGGTCTAACCTTTAAATTCGTCGAACTTGGTTCCTACCCAGAATTGATTACTTCCCTTCACGCTCACCGTATTGATGCCTTTTCCGTGGACCGCTCTATCCTCTCTGGCTACATCAGCAAACGGACAGAACTACTAGATGATAGTTTCAAGCCATCTGACTACGGTATCGTCACCAAAAAATCAAATACCGAGCTAAACGACTATCTTGATAGCTTGGTCACTAAATGGAGCAAGGATGGTAGTTTGCAGAAACTCTATGACCGTTACAAACTCAAACCATCTAGCCATACCGCAGATTAAGGAGGACATCCCATGACAGATTTATCATCTTGGACAGCCTATTTTCAGGATTTTGGACAATTTTTCAATGGTTTCCTCTTTACCCTTGCCCTAGCGGTTGGTTCCTTTATCCTCGCCATGGTTTTGGGCATCTTCTTTGGGGCCATGTCAACTAGTAAACGCCCATTCTTGCGTGTTTTGGCTCGTATCTTTGTCGAATTTTACCAAAATACTCCCCTCTTGGTGCAGTTTGTCATCGTCTTCTATGGTTTGCCTCTTATCAGTGAACACACCATCATGATTCCAATTTATTGGACAGCTGTTCTCTGCGTCGGGCTCTATCACGGAGCTTATATCGCTGAGGTGATTCGTTCAGGGATTCAGTCTATCCCTAATGGTCAGATGGAGGCCGCCTTGTCGCAAGGTTTCACCTATATCAGTGCCATGCGCTTGATTATCTTGCCTCAGGCCTTTCGTATCATTCTCCCTCCTTTGACCAACCAAATCGTTAACCTTATCAAGAACACCTCTACAGTTGCCATCATCTCTGGTGTGGACTTGATGTTTGTGACCAAGTCTTGGTCAGCTCTCAACGGAAATTATATCCCAGCCTTTTTAGGTGCTGCTCTTCTCTACTTTGCCCTATGCTTCCCTGTTGCCCAGTTTGGTCGCAAGATGGAGCAAGCCAACAAAAAAGCCTATTCACTTTAGGAGGTTACTATGGAATCTATTTTAGAAGTTTTGACCCCAGATAACCTAGCCTTTATCTTTAAAGGATTTGGCTTAACCCTCTATATTTCTCTGATTGCCATTGTCCTCTCTACCCTGATCGGGACGGTACTTGCGGTTATGCGAAATGGGAAAAATCCTGTCTTGCGAATCATCTCCAGCATTTATATCGAATTTGTGCGTAATGTTCCCAACCTTCTCTGGATTTTCACTATCTTTTTGGTGTTCAAGATGAAGTCCACGCCAGCAGGTATTACGGCCTTTACCCTTTTTACCTCAGCAGCCCTAGCTGAGATTATCCGAGGCGGTCTCAATGCCGTGGATAAAGGGCAGTTCGAAGCAGGAATGTCACAAGGATTTACTTCTGCCCAAATCCTCTACTACATCATTCTCCCACAAGCGATCCGTAAAATGCTGCCGGCTATCATTTCTCAGTTTGTGACCGTGATTAAAGATACCAGCCTTCTCTACTCTGTTATCGCCCTACAGGAACTCTTTGGCGCCAGCCAAATTCTCATGGGACGCTATTTCGAACCAGAGCAGGTCTTCAGTCTTTATATCCTGATTGCCTTGATTTATTTTATCTTTAACTTTGCCATTTCCAGCCTTTCTCATAAGCTAGCAAAACATTGGCAACAAGCCGCAGAATAAAAACGAAATGTGAACTCAAAACAAGGGTTCACATTTTTTTCTATAGATGGAAAAGAGTAACTCAATGCTATGCAAACGTTTTACTTTTTGGTAAAATGACTTTAAAACCATAAAGCAAGGAGAAAAATCATGATCCACGAACTTTGCAAAGAATTCTCTCAACTGGAACAAGTAGAAGCTATCGCTCTTGGTGGCTCTCGTGCAGGACAAGCCTACGATCAAAATTCTGACTATGACGTTTATGTCTATCTCAACTCTTCTATTGATGAGGCGACTCGCCTCAAAATTTTGAGCAAATACTGCTCCTATATGGAAATTGGAAACCAGTTTTGGGAATTAGAGGACGACTGTGTACTAAACAACGGTATCCAAATCGAGTTGATTTATCGTTCGCTGGAGTCGTTTGAACAAGAACTAAACTCAACTGTTTTTCAGCATCAAGCCCAAAACTCTTATACAACCTGTATGTGGCACAATCTACTCCACAGCAAGATTCTATACGATCCGAATGGACACTATGCTTCGCTCCAAAAGACTTACCAGATTCCCTATCCACAGGAACTCAAAAAGCATATCATTGAAAGGCAACTCCTTTTGCTAGACCAAGCCATGCCTGCCTTCTCTCACCAAATAGAAAAAGCTATCAAACGCCAAGATCTTCTTAGCATGAATCATCGTACGAGTGAGTTTTTTGCTTCCTACTTTGACTTGTTATTTGCGCTCAATGAGCAAACCCATCCTGGTGAAAAACGAATGTTGGAGTACGCAAAGACCCATTGTACACTCCTCCCTAAGCAATTTGAAGAAACTATTAGCAAGTATTTCCAACTACTCTACCAACCGCAACAAGGAGAACAAGCGGTCGTGACCTTGCAAACTATCCTGAAGGAACTAAAAGCCATTTTGCCATAGACCAAAAAGAAAATGTGAACCTCTGTTGCTGTTCACATTTTTATTTGTCGTTGACTGTAAAATTCTAGTCTACTCATATTCAGTTGCCTATTTTTGACTCTCTCTGAAAATCTGCAACTAGGTTAGAAATTGTTCAATTGATTGACGAGCAATCATGAAACCGTTCCAAAAACCGCACTCACAATCACTTACCCTGCTCTTTCATTACTAGTGACAATTTTTCCCTTAGGGTTACTACAAGATTTTTTAGAGATTCTAACAAGAATTACAATATGAATTTTACATATTACCATAGAACACCTCTATAGGAGAAAATCAGAGCTAAAATTAATAAAATATAGAAGGCGAGAAAAAGCCATCTCATCTTCACACATAGAGCAATGTATTCTCTGATAAAGGCCGATGGGATATAGTAGGCGGCTGTACGGCAACCAAGACCATCTCCCTTCATCCCAATACAGCGAGCATAGGTACTGGTACGAAAAACATGGTAATCATTGGTCACAAAGAGAAAACGTGGACTGGTCACCAGCTTCTCTCCCATTTCTTTTGAGAAGAGAAGATTCTCATAGGTCGTCGTTGAGTCTTCCTCTAGGAGAATCGCTTCTCTCGGAATATCTGTCTCTTCCAACAAATAATTACAAATTGCCTGAGCTTCGGATATCTTTTCATCTCCACCTTGACCACCACTCGCGATGATTTTAACATTGGGATTAAGAGACTGGCGATAGGCTTCTACTGCCTTATCAATGCGACTCTTTAGTAAGGGAGTCACTTTTTCTCCATTCAACAAGCCTGCTCCGTGAATGATGATAAAATCATAATATTTTTTCTTAGGAATAAAAAGATACAGGATAGAATAAAGCAGAAATCCTGCAAAGGCAAAACCAAAAATCAAATACGAATAAATCAAAAAGAAAAAGATAATATTCACTAGATGATTGGTGTAGAACAAGCCCTTGGTATCGCTCACTCGAATTGCCATGATTACAAAAAAGAATAGAATCACGCAGCCTAATCCTAGAGACAAATAATTTGCCTTGGATTTTCCTTCTTTTTTCAATAACACAAATCCATTATAAATAAGGAAAAAACCACTTAGAAAAACTAAAAGAGGCAGCAGGAGAAAAATCCCTGCAAAGAAAACCATGTGCACTTCTTTCTGCCCAGCTTCGTAAAAAAGATTGGCAATGGACATATAAGAAAAGAGCAGAGACAAAAGCAAGAGAGCTGGATTCCAGAGACTGCGATTGTCCCTTAAAAACGAAACGAGAAAAAGTAGGACAAAAAATCCTGTGATAAAGTACATAGTCTCCTCCTTTAATGACTACATTGTACCATAATTATAGCAATAGAAAAAGAGAACCTTAGTCCTCTTACTTAGACAGTTTATTCTGAGCATCTGCTACAACCTGAGCCAGACTTGTCTGACGCAGTTGGTTTTCCATAGCTTCTTGAACATCGAACAGCTTTTGGTCCAAAACTGCATGGATATTCGCACCAATTGGGCAATTAGGATTTGGATTGTCATGGAAACTAAAGAGCTTACCAGATTTTCCTAAACACTCCACAGCTTGGTAGACATCCAACAAACTGATCTCTTGAAGGTCTTTTATTATCTCAGTTCCTCCCGTACCACGAGCAACTGAAATCAATCCAGCTTTTTTGAGTTGCGATAAAGTCTTACGGATAATGACTGGATTGACTCCGACACTAGCCGCAAGAAAATCACTGGTTACCTTGCTGTCTGTATCCTGCATTGCAATAATAATCATCATATGAGTCGCAATTGTAAATCGGCTTGAAATTTGCATCTTCTTCTCCTTTCATTGATATTTTATTCATCTTTTCCCGTATAAACATTATACCTTTTTTGCTTATCCTGTCAAATATTAACGAATGATTACCTTCTCCATGCAAAAAGTCCTGTATCCCTCTTGGCAACCAGAGCGGTAGAGGGCATACAAAGACTTATTTTTTTATACAATTTTACGGACAATCCCTTTTGTTTTATGACTTGACCAGACTGAGCTGATAGACACCCCAGCACCAACTAAGGTAAACACAGCTAACATAGCTAGATTATAAAAATAGTTATCTGGGAAATCACCGCTAAAGATTAATTGATTCACCACTCGGAAAGCAAAGGCAAACTCAACCCCTAGTTTGGCAACAACTTCCATTGCCAAATCAATTTGATTCACTAGAAAGACAGTAATCACCATCCAAATAGAGGAAATTACAATCCCCTTTCGAGATACCTTTCTTCCAAGGATTTCATATCCTTTAATGGTACAAATCCCCAGAACAATACCCGCTACCATAGCTACATAACCTAGACGAGCGATAAATAGAGCAACTGCTCCACCAATCAAGGCTCCAAGCAAGGCACCAACTGCTCCAAGAAGAACATTTTCCTTTTGATTTTGATAAGAATCTACCTCAATCTGAAGATTGCTCTTCAGCAATTGATAGCTTTCCTCGTTGATAAGGAAAATTGAATCACCTAATTGATAGAGACCAACGGGCCCCTCCTGACCGCTGTAGGCACACACTTGGACGAAATGATGGGTTTCAAGGAATGCTACGAGGTCTGTTATGAGCGTCTGTAACTTTTCAATTGTTTTTGATTTGCGCATGGCACCTTTTACGACAAAAGAAACAAGGTACTGGTTGATAGACAAGGTCGACAAGTTTGGAAGAGATTCACTCTTAAACTCATCCCAAACCAATTCATTTTCTTCTGAATCCGCAGGATTGCCATTCAAACTCACACTGACACAAAGTCGAAACTGATTTTTCACGTCAGTTTCTTGCAGGAATAATAAATAGCCTGACTGCGTGCCATAAATACTACGCGAATCTTCGTCAAATTGCAAGCCCAACTCCGAGGCAATAGCGTGTAACTCTTCTGGTTTCATTATCTGTCTCCTCTTATTTTGAATATCAATTAGTATGATATTCAAATTATTTATATTTCGTTATTCTAACATAAATTTGAGAAGCCGTCAATTCGTATCCAGTTCGACTTATCGGAAAACAACAGTTCCTAGACTATCTTATTTCTAGCTAGAAGTCCTCTTAAAACCAATCTTTCTTGTCTCTTTCCATCCAGAGTTCAACATCCTGATCATAACCTTCTTGTTCACTAATCTGACCTAACAGTTCGTGATTATGAGTATGGTGAATTCCCTTTACCAAACTTTCATAGTAGATTTGGAAATAGGGAAGCTTCAAATCCTTAGCCAACTGCAATTCAGCTTCTACATCATAATCCACACGACGAAAATCAACATCAGACAAACCTGCCTCATCAAACTCTAAGATCATATACTGGGCCCGCAGGTCCTTACGCAACTTCGCGTCTAGAAAGAAAGGTTGTCCAATGGAACCTGGATTAAGAATCAACTGTCCCTCACTTCCAAAACGAAGAAACTGTTGGTGGATATGGCCATACACTGCAATAGAAGCATGTGGCTCCGTCACCAATCTATCAAAATCTTCTTGTTTTCCCGTATGAATCAACTCTCTACCCCAGTTTTTATCAGGGAGATGGTGTGTGATTCCCACCATCAAATCACCAAACTGACGATGAACTTGCATGGGTTGATTATTGAGGTCTTCGATTTCTTCAGGGCTGACCTCCTCTAAGATGTACTGACTTTGACGCAGGAGATAACGATGACTCGCTATTGTAGGATCTAACTTGCGATGCAGACCTCGCCAGAGACTATTCTCCCAATTTCCCAGAACTCTTACTGTAATAGGCAAGCTAGCTAAGAGGTCCAAGATCCTTCTACGTCCTGTCCCTGGCATCAGAATATCCCCTAAAAGCCAGTACTCATCTACCTCTGCCGCTCTTGCATCAGCCAGAACAGCTTCCAAAGCTGTCGTATTTCCATGTATGTCTGAAAGAACTGCTATTTTGGTCATTCTTTCTCCTCATTTCCTCTTACTTCTTCTGTTAGTATTATAGCAGAAAACACTCGAAAAGATTACTATCACTGATCACTGGATTGAATTGTAAGAGCTTCTAAATCGTGCTATAATATAAGTAGAGATTTCCCCTTCATTTAGGATTATGTGGTCTACAATATCTCTCAATTTTTCCAGATTGGAGGACTATTGCCATGCGGAATTATCTTAAGTATATTCCATACTACCTTGTCATTTTCTTTTTTTACTGGCCACTTTATGAACTCCTCTCTCTATGCATCTCTGACCCATATACACTGAAGGGACTGTACATTTACAACATCATCCTCTTTTCACCTCTGGTAACCTTTATCGTATCGCTACTTTATAGCTATCGATTTCATTTCTCACTTTGGTGGCTACTCGGTATTGGTCTGCTCTATTGCTTTACCATCATCACCTTTGGTGAATTCATCCTGCTTTACTTCCTAGCCTATGAAATCTTCGCCCTACTTGGTATGATTTCAGGTAGAGGTCTTAGTCATCTTATAAACAAGCAGAAAAGTAAAAAAATAGGATAAAAGCCTTGAAAATTCTCGCAATCATGCTATAATAATGCATAGAGACAAGTCACTTAGCCCCTTTCTACTAGAGAGTGCGTGGTTGCTGGAAACGCATAGAAAGCCTAAACTGATACTACTCTACTGACTTTTATGAAAACATAGAACGGTGGCCACGTTAGAGCCAATCTGAGGTGTCCCTCTTTTTTGGGGAACATGAATGAAGGTGGAACCACGTTGCGACGTCCTTTTATGGATGTCGTTTTTTGTTTTGTCAGAAGGAGGAAGAACGATGCTTTATATGATTGGCGGATCGCCTTGTAGTGGAAAGTCAACAATTGCCTCACTTCTTGCTAGACAGTATCAACTACTTCATATCAAACTGGATGATTTGGTAGAAGAGATGATGAGTCAAGCAAGTGCAGACTCACAGCCAATTTGCCTTCTTAGGAAGGATAGAAATCCAGAACAAATCTGGATGAGAAAGCCAGAAGAGATGGCAGATGAAGAATGGTGCTTTTATGAAGAGATTTTTCCTTATGTAAAATCTTACTTGATAAAAAATCAAAACAGACCTCTCTTGGTGGAGGGAGCAGGACTTTTGCCTCACTTGGTAAAGGAGCTTGAATGTCAAGTATCATCCTATCTATGCTTGACTCCGACAGCTGATTTTCAAAAAAAGCATTATATACAGAGAGAATGGGTTCCTTATGTCTTAGAGGGTACAACCAACCCTGATCAAGCTTTTGAAAACTGGATGCAACGAGACATTCTTTTTGCTCAAATGGTTCGTAAGGAAGCGGTGAAATTAAGCTATCCTAGCCTCGTAACAGATGGTAGTCAATCAGAGAATCAGACTGCGGAAGAAGTTGCTCGGCTCTTAAAATTGTCCAACAAAAATAGAATAAATATTTAAGGAGAAAACCATGATTAAGATTACTTTCCCAGATGGCGCTGTTCGTGAATTCGAATCTGGCGTTACTACTTTTGAAATTGCCCAATCTATCAGCAATTCCTTAGCTAAAAAAGCCTTGGCTGGTAAATTCAACGGCAAACTCATTGACACGACTCGTGCTATCACTGAAGATGGAAGCATCGAAATCGTGACACCTGATCACGAAGATGCCCTTCCGATCTTGCGTCACTCAGCTGCCCACTTGTTTGCCCAAGCAGCTCGTCGCCTCTTCCCAGATATTCACTTGGGAGTTGGTCCAGCTATTGAAGACGGTTTTTACTACGATACGGACAACACAGCTGGTCAAATCTCCAACGAAGACCTTCCTCGTATCGAAGAAGAAATGAAGAAGATCGTCAAAGAAAACTTCCCATCAATCCGTGAAGAAGTCACTAAAGACGAAGCACGTGAAATCTTTAAAAACGACCCTTACAAGTTGGAATTGATTGAAGAACACTCAGAAGACGAAGGCGGTTTGACTATCTATCGTCAGGGTGAATATGTAGACCTTTGCCGTGGCCCACACGTCCCTTCAACAGGCCGTATCCAAATCTTCCACCTTCTCCATGTAGCAGGTGCTTACTGGCGTGGAAATAGCGACAACGCTATGATGCAACGTATCTACGGTACAGCTTGGTTTGACAAAAAAGACTTGAAAAACTACCTTCAAATGCGTGAAGAAGCTAAGGAACGTGACCACCGTAAACTTGGTAAAGAGCTTGATCTCTTCATGATTTCTCAAGAGGTTGGTCAAGGACTTCCATTCTGGTTGCCAAATGGTGCGACTATCCGTCGTGAATTGGAACGCTACATCGTAGACAAGGAGTTGGCTTCTGGCTACCAACACGTATACACTCCACCACTTGCTTCTGTAGAGCTTTACAAGACTTCTGGCCACTGGGATCATTACCAAGAAGATATGTTCCCAACCATGGACATGGGGGACGGGGAAGAATTTGTTCTTCGTCCAATGAACTGCCCTCACCATATCCAAGTCTTCAAACACCATGTTCACTCCTACCGTGAATTGCCAATCCGTATCGCCGAAATCGGGATGATGCACCGCTATGAGAAATCTGGTGCCCTTACTGGTCTTCAACGTGTGCGTGAAATGTCTCTCAACGACGGTCACCTCTTTGTTACTCCTGAACAAATCCAGGAAGAGTTCCAACATGCCCTTCAGTTGATTATCGATGTTTATGAAGACTTCAACTTGACTGAATACCGCTTCCGTCTCTCTCTACGCGACCCTCAAGATACTCACAAGTACTTTGACAACGATGAGATGTGGGAAAATGCCCAAACCATGCTTCGTGCAGCACTTGATGAAATGGGTGTGGACTACTTTGAAGCTGAGGGCGAAGCAGCCTTCTACGGACCAAAATTGGATATCCAAGTGAAGACTGCCCTAGGAAAAGAAGAAACTCTTTCGACTATCCAGCTTGACTTCTTGCTTCCAGAACGCTTCGACCTCAAATACATTGGGGCTGATGGTGAAGAACATCGCCCAGTTATGATCCACCGTGGGGTTATCTCAACCATGGAACGTTTCACAGCTATCTTGATTGAAAACTACAAGGGGGCCTTCCCAACATGGCTTGCACCACACCAAGTAACCCTCATCCCCGTTTCTAACGAAAAACACGTAGACTACGCATGGGAAGTGGCGAAGAAACTCCGTGACCGTGGTGTCCGTGCCGACGTAGATGAGCGCAATGAAAAAATGCAGTTCAAGATTCGTGCTTCACAAACCAGCAAGATTCCTTACCAATTGATCGTTGGGGATAAGGAAATGGAAGACGGAACTGTCAACGTTCGTCGCTACGGCCAAAAAGAAACACAAACTGTCTCAGTTGATGACTTTGTTCAAGCTATCCTAGCTGATATCGCTAACAAATCACGCGTTGAGAAATAAGAAACTAGCACAAAAGCCTCCAATCGGAGGCTTTTTCTCATTTATGTTTACTCAATAACGAGCTTCACTTCCGCAAACTTAATTCGCACTGTCGTTCCTTTTCCAACCTCAGACTCGATGCGAATCTGGTGACCCAGTTCTTCAGAAATTTTCTTGGATAAGTAGAGGCCCAGTCCAGATGACTGCTGGGTCAAACGCCCATTGTAGCCTGAAAAGCCACGTTCAAAGACTCGGAGCACATCGCTGTTTTTAATCCCGATTCCCGTATCCTTGATACAAAGCTCCTGACCTTCCATATAAATTTCTAGACCACCTTGATTGGTGTACTTGAGACTGTTTGAGAGGATCTGCTCGATGACTACCAGTAGCCATTTCTTGTCCGTAACGATTGTCTTATCTAGGTCATGCAGATTGACAGTCAAACCTTTTTGGATAAAGAAAATAGCGTATTTGCGAATCATCTCCTTGACCAAGTTCTCAACTTGTATCTTCTCAAATACCAAGTCATCGTGAAAACTCTCTAAACGCAGGTACTGCAAAACCAGGTTGGTATAGGAGTCGATCTTGAAAATTTCCTGTTCCAGTTGCTGCTTGACCTCCCGATCAGAGACTTCTGCTACTAAAAGGCGACTAGCCGCAATGGGGGTCTTGATCTGGTGAACCCATAAGGTGTAGTAATCAAGCAAATCCGTCAGCTTGCTCTGCGCTTCCGACTTCTTTTGATACAATTCAGACTGACGCTCTTCGAGTTTTTCTGCTAGCGCACATTCTAGAGGAGACTTGGGGTCTCTCTCAGCATAGAGTACTTCCTGCCGGTAAACCTGAGCTTCTGCAAATATATCCCAAGCCAAAAATAAGAAGGTCAAAAAACTACTGAGCAGAAAGAAATAAAGAAAATAAGTTCCTAGACTAGCAAATAAAAACTGAAAGAGAAGGACGAGAAAGCCTAATGAAAAAATATAGGTAAAAACGCGACTGCGAGAACGCAGATAGGCTAAAAAAAATGATTTCCAATCAAGCATGTTTCAGTCCGTATCCTATTCCTTTCTTGGTTTCGATAAATCCAACCAAACCTTGCTCTTCCAATTTTTTACGCAAACGAGCAACGTTGACAGACAAGGTGTTGTCGTCGATGAAAAAGTCGCTGTTCCAGAGTTCCCGCATCAGGTCATCACGGGCTACGATATTGCCAGCATGTTCAAACAAGACCCGCAAAATTTGAAATTCATTCTTGGTTAAACTGATAGCTTTCCCATTGACATGGACATCCATAGACTTGGTATTGAGGATAACTCCAGCATACTCTAAGAGACTTTCATCCCGTCCAAACTCATAGGAACGACGCAATAAGCCCTGTACCTTGGCTAAAAGAACCTGTTGATCAAAGGGCTTGGTCACAAAATCATCCGCTCCCATATTGATCGCCATGACGATATCCATAGCCTGATCTCTCGATGACAGAAACATGATAGGTACCTTGGAAATCTTGCGAATCTCCTGGCACCAGTGGTAACCATTAAAAAGAGGCAGACCAATATCCATGAGAACCAAATGAGGTTCCGACTGGACAAATAAACTCAACACTTCCATAAAGTCTTCTACCAAAACGACTTCAAAGCCCCACTCAGAGAGCAGTTTCCCCACTTGTTGCCGAATGACTTGATCATCTTCTACTAGTAAAATCTTGTGCATGCGCTCCTCCTTTGTTATTTCTCAAAGTATCAAAACCCTTCATATCAGATTTACGGATCAGTATCTCATGCTGTTTAGCAGCCTATTTCCAAAACCCAGATCAGAAAACAGATGCTAAATAGAGGACATTCCCACTGATATCATACCTTATTTTTAATTATAGTTCCAGCCTTATCCTATATTTTCCTTTTTGTGCTCATTTAGTTAGCGTTTCTTTAACTTATTTAATAGATCTAGCCTTCTTATTGACAAGCCAGCCATGATTTGTTAGAATATGAATGAACGAATAATTTTATTCATTCATGGACAAAGGAGGTTAAATCATATTGGACAAAAAACAAGCTCTAAAAACAGCAGCTTATGACGTTTTTTCGAAAAAAGGTTACAAGGCAACAGGAATTTCAGAAATTGCTCGGCAAGCTGGTGTTGCAGTTGGTTCTTTTTATAACTATTACGAGAGTAAAGAAGCCATTTTTCTAGACATCTATATAGATGAAAACAACCGTGTTCGCCAAGCTATGATCGAAGAACTGGATTGGGAAATTGACATGATCGACCTCATTGGTCAACTATTTGCTCAGTCCAGAACTCTCGTTTCTTCCAATAAAATCCTTGCAGAATGGTACAATCCTGCCATCGCAGATGAGTTGCACAGCTACTATTCCTCGGAAGAAGGCAAAGTCGCAAATCCTTTTCATCAGTTTCTAGTTAAAACTTTTACAAATCGTATGCAGTCTGAAGGGTACTCGCCAGAAAAGATTCAAGATATTTTACAGGTTTATAATCTTTTTTACTATATGGATATGCATATCACGGAAAAAGATTTTCCAGATATTGGCAAAACTGTCGAAATACTTGCGACCAACTTCATTAAAGGAGTTCTAAAATAAAGAATGGATTTCTTTATTTTTTGAAAAGATATGAATGAATAATTTTATAGTTCATTCATAAAATTAAGAACAGGAGTCATAAAAAATGAAAAGAGGTAAAAAAATGTTTATTATCATTCTATCAACACTTGGAGCGCTATGTATTATAACTTTGGGTGCCATCGCTTATCTTGGACGAAGCCAGACATTATCGATAAAATCCATCGAAAACCCCAGCGGAGATCTATATTTAATTCATATCACAAAACCGAGTCATCAAATCTGGAAAGCTGGGGCTTATGCTAAGTTTACACTCCCTGATACCTCGTCTACTGCTAGTAAATATGAACCTAACGGAGAGCAAACCAGTCGATGGCTAACCATTGCCTCCACACCTGATGAAGATGAAATTCTCATTTTGACTCATAATAGTGGTAGCAACTTTAAGAACACCTTGACACATTTACCGGCTGGCAGTGAGATTGAGATGAGTTGGCTGGATTCCTCTTTGACTGTTAAAGATACGAATCAGCCACTAGTTTGCTTTGCATCTGATGTCGGCATTTCTGCTCTACGCCCCCTTATCAAAGAATGGGCTGGGAAATGTCCGATTATTCTCAACCATTTTGACAAAGGAGTTACTATTTTCGATAATGAGATGAAAGAACTGGCTCAAAAAACACCGAATTTTACTTATAAAACTAGCGAGGAACTTTCTCAAAGTCAAGAATTTTTAAAACGTGCTATTGATGAATACGGCAATCAAGCCAGCTATCTCATCACAGGTCAGCCTGATGATGTTAAAGAGATGACGAATTTTTTAAAGGAAAATGGGATTGATAGCAATAACATACAAGTAAGCTCGTTTAGAGGTTTGAAATAGGAGTAATCTATCTTCTATATATTTCAATCAAACCCTACTAGGTCATTCGAACAAGCCTACTAGGTCATTCGAACAAGCCTACTAGCTAATTCTAGGTAAATGTGGTAGGATAAACATAGAGAAAGGAGCTTTTATGGCCAATATTTTTGACTACCTGAATGATGTAGCATACGATTCCTTTTATGACCTCCCCGTTAATGAGTTAGATGTTCTTGCCCTTACTGAATTAACCTACCTTGCTTTTGATAATGTAGTCACCCAAGAACCAAAGCGTCTTATAGATCTTGCACCTCAAATCCCTAGAGACACGACGATGTTGACCAATAAAAATCGTCTCCAGTTATTGAATCAGCTCGCTCAACACAAACGCTTTAAAAATTGCAAGCTCTCAGACTTTATCAACGATATCGATCCTGAATTGCAAAAACAGTTCGCAGCCATGACTTATCGTATCAGTCTCGATACCTATTTGCTTGTCTTTCGTGGAACTGATGATAGCATCATCGGTTGGAAAGAAGATTTCCATATGACCTATATGAAGGAAATCCCAGCTCAAAAACATGCCCTCCAGTATTTAGAGAATTTTTTTGCTCAACACCCCAACCAAAAGGTTATCCTAGCAGGACACTCAAAAGGGGGCAATTTAGCTGTCTATGCTGCCAGTCAACTTGATCCAAACTTGCAGAAAAACATTATCTCTGTCTATACTTTTGATGCACCTGGACTTCACAAGGAACTAACCGAAACACCAGGCTATCAAAACATGATGGAAAGAACGAAAGTATTTGTTCCACAAGGTTCTATCATCGGGATGATGCTGGAAATTTCGGAAAAAAAAATTGTTGTTCGAAGCACTGCCTTGGGTGGTATCGCCCAGCACGATACCTTTAGTTGGCAGGTTGAAGACAAGCACTTTGTCCAACTAGACGAGACCAATAGTGACAGCCAGCAAGTCGATACAACCTTCAAGGAATGGGTTGAAACCGTTCCTGACGAAGAACTGCAGCTCTACTTTGACCTCTTTTTTGGAATCATTCTCGATGCAGGCATCTCTTCTATCAACGACCTTTCTTCCTTCAAGGTCATTGAACACATTCACCATCTCTTTGTCCAAGCCCAATCCCTCACTCCCGAAGAAAGAGAAACCATGGGGCGCTTAACCCAACTCTTGATTGACACTCGCTACCAAGCTTGGAAAAATCGAGAATAGACAAAAACCAACTAATCTAACGATTAGTTGGTTTTTTGTTTCAGAAACTAATGGATACTACTTAGAATCTCGAGTATAGAATTAGTCTTCTTTTTTCTTGCGAGACACAAGTCCAAATCCGCTCATCAAACCAAGTACTCCTAGAGCTGCCAAAGCTGCATGATCTTCCGTACCAGTATTAGGTAATTCT
This sequence comes from Streptococcus sp. HMSC062H02, assembly GCF_001813005.1. Lineage (GTDB taxonomy): Bacteria > Bacillota > Bacilli > Lactobacillales > Streptococcaceae > Streptococcus > Streptococcus oralis_S. The sequence continues at coordinate 103 of NZ_KV811100.1, read as the reverse complement.
TTGGTTGCTTTAGTAGTTGGAGATTGCTCAGTCGGCTTTTGTTGAGGGGCAGTAACAACTTTTTCGTAGACATGTTCTGTGTCGCCGTTTGGAAGTTTCTTAG
>NZ_KV811099.1:0-3238 GCF_001813005.1 Streptococcus sp. HMSC062H02 | reverse complement strand
AAGTTGAAGTTCAAAAACTCGAGTACTGTTACCCAAGTGTCACTAAGAAAATTACCGACGCAGATAAGAGTAATGACTTGGGAGAAATTGATGACCCGCTTGGTTTGACAAAGAAAAAAGCCTATTCTGCACAATTGTCAGACAAGGCAGAGGAGTTTACCTATACTCTTGATTACAACTTCAATAACGTAGCCTACGAATTTGAAAAGAACGTCATGTTGACAGACCCACTTGACTACCGTTTGGAAGTGGTTGAAAGTTCAGCTACTGGACCAAATGGAGAAAAATGGACCACTCGTGTAGTTAGTCAAGATGATTCAGAAGGCAACCCTCAAAGTGTCGTGGTTGCGGATGTTCCTGCTAAAGGATCCAACTACAATTACTTGGTATTGAAGAAAGCTCAAATGACCATTAAGGTTCGTTTGAAAGAACAATACCGCAATAATCAATCAAGTAAAGAATTCATGGCTCTCCTTCAGGAAAGTAATGGATTTGGTCTCCTAAACCAAGGGAACATCATGTGGAATGGTGATGACAATCAACCAAACCAAGATGCGCATGCCAAGACAGATACCAAACCAAGTACCATTCGCCGTTCAAATCCAGTTTATGTGAAACCTCCAGTTGTAACAGAAATTACGAAGAAGGTTAATGACAAAGAACATGAAGATTTGAAGGCAGAAGAGGAACTCTTTGAGTACAAGGTGACTGCTCCATGGCCAGGTATTGCGGACAACTTTACGCTGACAGATACAGTTGTTCCAGAGTTAGAAGTTCAAGCAGATAGTTTGAATGTAAAACTCGGTGGAAAAGATAACGCTGATTTGAAAGGTGCGACAACTGTTTCAGGTCAAACCGTTTCGTTGACACTAGACAAAACTAATCTTGAAAAAATCACTCGTAAAGTGAATCGCCGTAAGGTGAAAGACATTCAATATGTAGAATTAACCTTTAAGGCGAAAATCCGTAAAGGTGCTGATCTTTCTAAATACAAGAAAGATGGTCAAGTAAAAGTACCAAATACAGCGGATGTGATCTTGAACGATGTGAAACAAACCTCTAACGAAGTAACGGTTACCCCACCAAAACCAAAAGAACCAACGATTGATAAGAAAATCAATGAAAACTTGGATAGCTTCCAAACGTTTGATGGGCAACCATACAACTACAACATTACAACAGCAGTACCAAGTGATGTTGCTAATTACAAGAAATTTGTGATTCGTGATACACTGGATGCTAATTTGGAACTTGCAGGAGACGTAAGTATTAAAGGTTCTGCAGCGGCCCTCTTTGATATCCACACCAATGGCCAAGAGATTACGGCAACGGTGAAGGATGGTCAGTTTGGTGAACTTGCAAAATACTCAACTGTTGAACTAGTCATTCCTGCAAAAGTTAAAAATGGTGTGACAGGTACAACCATTGAAAACAAGGCTTCTATTTCCTTTACAAATGAGAATAATGTAGAGAAAGAAGTTGAATCGAAACCGGTCACCGTAACGCCACCTCCTGTAACGAAGAAGATCAATGAAACTCTTGATCACTTAGATATCGCGACAGGTCAAGCGTATAACTACAACATTAAGACAAAACTTCCAACAGATATTACAGATTACAAGAAATTTGTGATTACAGATACACTTGAAGGAGATTTGTCAGTTATCAATGAAACTTCAAGCAAACCAGTTATCAAAGGAGCAGCTGCCGCCTTCTTCGATGTAACAGTTGAGGGTCAAACCGTGACTGCAACGATGAAGGACTTTGCGAACGCTACAGACCTTGCTGGTCAAGAAGTGGAATTGATTATTCCGGCTAAGATCAATGATGGAGTGACTCGTATCAACATTCCAAATACTGCGAAGTTTAGCTTCACAGATAAGAACGATCATAGCGGAGAAAAAGAAACGAAACCTGTCACCGTAACCCCTCCATCAGAACCAGGTGTTGATAAGAAAATCAACGAAACACTGACAGAGGCAACAATCGGTGCGGAAACCGACTTTGCTTATAATATCAAAGCGAAATTGCCAAATGATATTACAACGTACAAGTCCTTCGTTGTAACGGATACCTTGGATGAGAACTTGACTCCAGGTCAAGCTGAAATCAAGGGAGCGGCAGCGAAATTCTTCGATGTAACAGTTCAAGGTCAAACCGTGACTGCAACGATGAAAGATTTTGCGAATGCGGGTGACTACGGTAACCAAGAAGTAGAGCTCGTGATTCATGCCAAAGTGAAGAAAGGCTCAACTGTTCCATCTATTGAGAACAAAGCTAAGATTACTTACACCAACAAGAATGACCAACAAGGTGAGAAAGAAACCAAGCCAGTCACTGTTACACCACCACCAATCACGAAGAAGGTGAATGGTCAGGAACACGCAGATCTTGGTAAGTTATCAGAAATCTTTACTTATACGATTGACTCAACGGTTCCACATGTGGCAGATAGCTTCACCATTTCAGATGATATCGTCAAAGAATTGGCATTTGAAGGAGAAGCAACGGTCACTGTTGATGGCCAAGCTGTTCAAGACCTCACTGTAACAACAGAAGGTCAACGTTTGACGGTCACATTTGGTAAAGAGCAAGTGAAACAATATGCTGGTAAAGCTGTACAAGTTTCATTTAAGGCTAAGGTGAAGGAAGGCATTACCTTTGATGCACTCTTAGCAGCTTATCCAAATGAATCAAAAGACAAGCCGGTAGTACCAAATACTGCTAGCTACATCATTAATGATAATCCTGATTCTAAGAAAGAATCAAAACCAGTTACCGTTACACCACCACCAACCACTACTCCAGAGCTTAAGAAGGAAGTAAACGGAGCAGAACGTTATGATCTTGCAAAACGTAATGAAGAGTTTACTTATACTTTGAAAACAACAATGCCTGCCAGCGCAACTGTGTTTGAGATGACAGACGAGTTGAAAGAAGTTCTAGAATTTGTTGGTGAGAATGCTTCAGCCACTGTTAAACTTGATGGTGAGGATGCAGGATCGAAGGCGACAGTGACACTTTCTGGTCAAGTCATCAAAGTTGCCTTTACAGAAGCTTCTGTAAAAGCAGATGCAGGTAAGTCCATTGAAGTGAATTTCAAGGCTAAGATTAGAGATAATGCCAACTTATCAGCTTATGTGAATAAAGATGGTAAGACAGAGATTCCGAATAAGGCTTCTTATGATATTGATCACAATCCGAAATATCACAAGGACTCTAACGAAGTCCCAGTAAC
>NZ_KV811098.1:0-1229 GCF_001813005.1 Streptococcus sp. HMSC062H02 | reverse complement strand
ATGAAAAATATTTTGATTTAGAAGAGAATAAGTGGAAACAAGTTTCTATAACTTTAACTTCTAAGACAAGGCAAGCTCAGAAACAGGCAAGAATCTTGCTGGATGAGAAAATAGAAAAAAAGAGGGAGAACATAGAAAAAGAGAAAACAGAAGTAAGGAAAATAACAGTTAAGGAAGCCTATGAAGAATATTTAAAAATTCGAAAATCTGAGCTGAAGAGGAGTACTTTTAAGTCTCAGAAATACACTATTATTGGTGAAATCAGGAAATTGGAAGATTATTTACTGATGAATGTGACAAGTCGAATAGTTCAGAATATATTGTTAGAATTGCCATGCTCTGCAGAACATAGGAAAAATAAGAAAGTTTTATTAAACTTGTTTTTTAAGTATTGCTTAAATGTTGGTTATATAAGTGAGAATCCTATTGATAATGTTGTTTTGCCAAAAAGGAAGAAGAATTTAAAAAAAGTCAGGAAGAAACAGAATAAGTATCTTACTAGAGCAGAAGTAGTTCAGTATCTTAATTTTTTAGAAAAAGAAGAAAAGAATCAACGAGTACGTTTGATTGTTGAATTTATGTATTTGACTGGATTACGTTTTGGAGAAGTTTTGGCTTTGACTCTTGAGGATATTGATTTTGGAAATAAAACACTAGAAGTTAAGCATACATTGCATACGAGCGGAAGTAAAGCAGAAATATTCCTAGATAGTCCAAAAAGTTTAGCTTCTTATAGAGTCATTGGTATTAGCGATAGAGTGTTAGAGATCATAGAAGAATATCTTTTCATTGAAAAAGAAGGGCGATTTATATTTACGAAAAATGGGAATCCTTTTATGATTTTTTCTTTTAATGATTTTTTGAAGAGAAGTTTTAAAAGAAGTGGAATTCAAAAAGAAGAGGATTTTGTATTGACTACTCATGTTTTTAGGCATTCACATATTAGTTTACTTGCAGAATTGGAAGTTCCAATCAAGGCGATTATGGAACGAGTAGGTCATACGAACGAGAAAATGACTTTGGGAGTTTATACTCATGTTACGGAGCAGATGAAGTTTAATATAACTGAAAAATTGGATAAATTGGACTTGTAAAAGCTAACCAAAAAGTAACCAAGAAATGTCTAAAAATGTCTAAAATAGTCCATAATCTTTGGAATAAGAATGTAGAAAAAGGCCTTTATGTCTATAATTGACGGTATTTGTCTAGCTTTTATTGAGGGAAATTGT
>NZ_KV811097.1:0-91767 GCF_001813005.1 Streptococcus sp. HMSC062H02 | reverse complement strand
TGAGGGTGGAAGTTAACAGCGAGGGATAGGATATAGGATTGGATGGTTTCTGACTTCCCTGATCCAGTCGTCCCTGCGATCAATCCATGAGGTCCATGGGCTTTTTCATGCAGATTGAGCTGAACCAGGTCATCCTGACCACGCAGACCAATTGGCACAGCCAAACTCTTGTAAGGTGCGTTCTTTTTCCAACGGCTCGATACCTGCAAATCCTCAAAGGTCTCCGCCCCATACATTTCCATAAAGGTCACAGAATCTGGGATCGAACTCTTAAGATTTTGGAGGTGATTGAGCGGTGCCAAGGTACGGGCGATCCGCTCCTTGTCATAATCTGCTGGGAAATGATCCAAATGGAAGTCCGTCTCTTTCAAAACTCCTTCTTCCATGACCAGTTGGCCCGTATTGCGGTCCTTGATATTGATCACTGTCTGGATGTTCTCAGACAAGGAACTCATGACATCCTCTACAAAGATGAGAGAACAGCCTAATTCCGTTGGATCTTCGGTAAAGAACTCCATGATGATATGATCCAAAATCAGCTTCTCATCGGTCACTAAAACCACGTAATGAGGATGGAAGAGGGTGCTCTCCTTGTGGGATGCTTCTTCCTTTTGACTACGACGTAGTTTCAAGATTTGGTTCAAACTATTCAGAACTTGGTCCCGTGTTCGTTGATTGTAGACAAAACCGCGGACATTGAGTTCTTGCAGTTTAGCATGAGGTAGCCAACGCATCCAAGACCATTGCTCTTTTTCCTCTTCAGGCAGGATCGTAATAAACTGCACATCATGATAAGAATGGAAAGTCGCTAGCTGCATCACCAAAAGTTGCAGTTGTTCTAGAACGAGATTTCTAGGTCCAATATAACCCACCGGTCCATGGCTGAGGTTTGCCGGGATTGGCATATCTGGGATCTTTTTGTGACGACTATAGAGAGCGTAACCCTCTTCTTCTAGAGCATCCTTCTTACCGCTACGCTCCTGTTGACCGTATTTCAAGTCATAGCTAGTCGGCATTTTCCCGAGTCCCAAACGATAGTATAAAAAGTCAAAATGCAAGGGAGTCTTTTCGTAAATCCGATGATTGTAACTCTCAACCAAGTCCGTCAATTCTAAAATCGTTGGAAAATGATAGTGCATCCCTTCTTTTTGTTCTCGCTCCAGACGAGTCAATTCCTTGACCTTATCTTTCAGGTAAAGGCGATAGAGATCGACCCGTTCCTTCTTATCAGCCTTGTACTTTTTACGATTTTTGATAAAACCACGGATAGAAAAAATCATTGTGGTTATGGACATCCCTACTGTCGCAAGAATATAAATCCCTCGAGGTTGAATCAAGGTGATCAAGACAGTTACCCCGACCATCATTAAAGGAGGAACGATCAGCTTTAACAGTTCATCGCTCGGCTTAACCGGCTCCTGGCCTGGGGGATTGATCAAGATTTTATCCTCGCTACCACGATAGATGATCCGTGGAGAACGATGATAATCTGGATAATCTTCATAAAAACCATATCGAGATGGTTCTCTCAGAGTCAGTTGTGGCCCAACTTGGGCAGGACCCTGAACCCATACTTCATCTGGATAGAACTTGATCGTCACCGCCCCTAGACTCAACTCATCTCCAAAATCAATCAATTGCTGGTCCATTTGTTCCAGATGATTGTTTCGATAAAATGCGCCTTTTAGTCGAGTTAGCTTCCATTGATTTTGGGATTTTTGGAGTAAGAGTTCAACATCTCCATCTAGTGTGATCAACGCACCTCTTTGAGAGCCAATCTGAAACTCTGATAAATCCAAAAGGTCATAAACCCTTGGCTCCCCTTCTCGAAGATAAAAGACGACCTCACCCAAACGCAGACCATCTTTCAAGAGTCCCGCTTCATCATCGTACTGATAAAAGACCTCGTCACCATCGACCTTGAGCTGAATCGGTCTTTCCTGTTGAGAAAGGTAGACTTGGGCCTTTTCAGTCGCCCCGACCAAGACCGTCTTATCTGCACTCAGTTCTACTTCATAACGCAGACCTTGGCTGTAGAAAATGATTTGTTTTTTCATAATTTCTCTCCTTGGTCTACTTTAATTGCTAGAGGAGCTACTTGGAACAGGTTTCTTCTCAGATGACGGTTTGGTTTCAGAAGCCTTGTCTTGAGGGTTAGGAGTTGTAGAAGCATTGGAGCTTGATTCACTCGTTAGTAGCTCACTTCGACTATCCCAGTATTTCTTATACTCGCTTTCCAAAGTATTCAACTTACTTTCACGGTCTTTCCCTGACAAGTTGCCATCTTCTCGAACCTGCTTGATTTCCTGAGTCAAAGCATAGAGAATCAAGTCACTGTCGTTAATCCGTTTGGCAATATCTAGAGCCTCTTCAAAGCGATTGCGCCCAACCTGGATCCAGTAAGTCAAATAAAGCTCATCTGACTTGAGTGTTACGTTGTTCAAGATGACTTTCTTTTGTTCAGAAGAAAATTCCAACCCCTGAATATAAGAGTAAGCCAACTCATACTTTTGCGTATTCGGCAAGCTAGCTGGATCAATTCTCTCTAATTCTGTAATAACACCACTATAATCAACTTTAATAAAGGCAGTATCTGCCTGCAACATCTTTTCTTTGAAAGGATTTTGCACAAAAATCAGATAGATCAGTGGAACGATCAACAAGACAACGCTGGCTGTTAACCAAATCGTTGCCAGTTTAAAGACACGATGGCGTCTACTTGGAACCAAGACCAAATCTGCCCGTTCTTTCGCAGCCTTCTCCGTGTAGTACTTCTCCAAAACAGCTACTGCAGCCTCTATATCATCTGCCTGACATAGGTCATTTAAGAAGTCGGGCAAGGTCTCTAATTCCAAGGAACCATTATAAAGATCCATGAAATCCAAATCGCTAAATAGTGTTACTGTAAAACATTTAGCCTGGCGTAAAAAATCTTCTGAGGATATGGATTGAGGAACCATCAGACCAGGAATTCCACGATAAGCAATCTTAGCCTGAGCATCCTTGGTAATAAAGAGATTTACTGGGTGCAAAAGGAAAGTCACAGGTAACTCCAAGGCGCCCTCTAGACGAAAAACGTTTAGGGCCAAACGGATTCTTTCCGAAATGGTACGTTCCTTTATTTCCTCATAAGTCAGTCCATGAGCTTCGACTTGATAGGAGAAGGTGACACTATCCTCATCAGACACCATCGATTGCTCCAAAAAGAATGGATGATGCAAATCCAATAGTAAGAGTTCCCGTAAATCTTGACTCGCAACATCTGAACGTTTGAGTTTTAATTCCCAGTTTGTTTCATTTTTTTCATAGACAAACGACTGTCCACCAAATTCAAATTTTTCTTCAGCCACCTATATCTCCTCAATTTCTACTAAATCTCCTGTCGTCATAGGATAATCAGACAGATGTTTCCCTTCATCAATCAACAAACCTTTATTGACAATTCTTAATTGATATTTTTTTCGCTTGATACCTGGATTAAAAATCGTATCCACTTCTCGCACCAGCCGGCGCACTTCAATTCGCCGTGGAATGCGAATATCCACATCTCTTTCTCTCAAACGTAGGGTAATATTGATATGTTGCTCCACCTTTTTTCACGCCTCCTATGTCTGGTTTATCCTTTTCTAAGTTATTTAGACAGACTAGTTGTAAAATTAGTCCATCCCTTCTACCATCACACGATAACTCATTACTGCCGTTGCTCCAAAAAGCAAGAAAATCAACACCACATAGAATATCTCTGGAAGAAAGTCATTCAGACCACCTTTTTCTACATGGCCTATATTTGTTTGGAACTTGATTGTTTTTTGAGCATTGGGCTGAAACAACTGTTCTTCAGAAGATTTTTTCACTGGTCTCTGTATAGCAGAAAACAGTTGGCCCCTTTCTGTGATCAACTGTTCCTCTTGATGCTGTTGCATGTCCTGCAACCTCTTTTGAGTTGCTTCATTAAAAAGCTCCTTGGTTTGTTCAGACTGTAGACCAAATTTCAATCCCTCTTTCTTTTCAAGTCGGGAATCATCAATCTGCAGACTGTTATCCTTCAAATCATCTGCAGCAGCCCCAGAGACTGCTGCACATGTTACTAAGGTAAGAAGGAAAAGAATGATTTTCTTCATATTTCTAATTTCTATTCTTTCTCAGCTTGGCTTGTTTGAAACCACAAACTACTTTCTCTGATAAAAACATTTATAACAAGTAAAACAGCTATGACAACAATCGTTGCAACAAAAGCGATAATTGCTGCTGGATGTCCATCAAAGTATCCTGAGAGCAAACCTTCTAATATCGATAACGCATTGAGATTTTTGATAAATGCTGGGAAACCAGTTAGACTTGCTGTTGTCCCAATAGCATTTGATAGGTAGACAAAGCTAATCATCATAAAGAAGGAGAGTCCCATACCAATCACTCGGAAATGTTTAAGCAATAGATATTGTCCTTGAATCAGTACAAATGCGGCTAAAACAATTAATAGAACCCAAGATGGTTGATATTCACGGCCAACCTGTAGCTGAACACTTGATACAACACCAACTACCAATCCGACAACGAGACTTAAAGCAGATAGGATGGTTACCGTCATCAAGTCTGTATCATGTAACTTATCAAGTTTGAACTTATCTTTGACTTTGCGAATAACGTTTTGAGTTGCAAACAGATAGGCTGTAAAGAGGCTAACAATCTCCAATAGTAAAATCCATGTAAATGGACGGTAAACATTGACAGTCGCTTTCACTGAAGTAGCATTTTGGGTAACAGGATTGGATAAGAAGTTCAACAAAACTTCGTTTGGTACCCCATTTTGATAGGCATTATTCAGAACCTTCACAAAGGATTCTACAAAGTTTCCATTGTTAGTCAATTCTTCGTTAAACTGCGTCATCAAGGAGTCAGCATCTTGTGACAACTTTTCAGTACTTGTTTGAGCATTTGACAATTCACGATTGAACTTACCTAAAGTTTCATTCACAGACTCTGCAGCTTTGACATTACTTTGAGAAGACTCCTTCACACCCGTAGTTTCTGACAATAGAGCTGCATAATCCGATTTTAGGGTGGCCAATTGTTTATCAGTCTCTTCAAAAGCATCATTGCCTTTCCCTTGCTTCTTAACCAAATCCTTTAGATTATCTTCCAACTGCTCGTACAACTTTAACTGTTCCTTGATTTTTTTATTCAATTCTTGGTTGGTAGACAAAACATCCTGCACATTTTTTTCTAGAACAGGCTTCAGTTTAGTCAGTGCTGACAAGGCTTTATCTACTTTCCCTTTGACACCATCAGTTTCTTTATCGCTAGCAGGTGTAGTTAAGCTGTCTTCATATTTCTTCAGATTTGAACTAATAGCTTCAAGCCAAATATTTGACAAAGCATCTGTTACATCACTATTTCGTAACTCTTTGACAGCATTGTATGTTTGTCTGAGTGCTTCCACCTTTTGGTAGTCAGAAGCTATTTTCTGAACCTTTTGTCCATAACTCACTGCTGCTTGCTGAACACGTAACACATCTACTGGAGCACTGGCTGCTTGGACATCATTCAAGGAAATATTAATTGATTTTAGCTCTGCTTTTGGAGCTGGGCTTGGAGTCCCGGTTGAACCTGTAGTTGGAGTCGGAGCTGCCTCTGCAACACTATAGGCTACTTTAAAAGTCCCACCCGTCTTCAAATCAATTTCTTGACCAAACTCAACTGGTGTACCATCATAAGTAACTGAGTGAACTGTCACTCCTGATTCAGCTTTCCATGATACCTTAGCCTTTGTTCCTGTTCGTCCAACAGCACTCGTACTCGTGATTGCCAGATCTTCCAAATTCTTCAAATCAGTCGAATTGATTTCGTCACTAGGCTCTTTGATTGTTTTTAATTCAGTATAGTTTACAGAAGGAATTGTGATTGGTGTCATACCAAAACCACTAAATTCTTTTCCACTAAAGTCTTCTTTGGGTAGTTCTGAGATTGCAGAAGCCAGCTGCGTTTTTAGAGATTCCTCAACCTTCTCTAGGTCCTTATTTGCAGCTTTATCCAAAAATTGACCGAGAGTGATATTATTCTTCTCACTTGTCTCATAATAAGCAGCTAATTTTTCATCGACAAAGTTACGAATATCCTTTTTATGATTCTCAAACTTGGTTCTTTCATCTGTTAGATTGGTCTCTAAAGTAGCAATCTCTTTGCTGATATTATCTGCTACTTTTTTATAGTGAGCCTCAACTTCTGGTGACGTTCCATCAGTGGATGCTGGTGTTCCATCTATATTAGAAGTCAGAATACGTTGAGCTTTAATTAATTCCTTATAAGTTTCAATTTGTCCCTTAACGTCTTCCCAACTCTGAGAAATGAGCCCAGTGATAACATCCGCATGATTTTTCTTCTCAGTGACCCTATCCTGAAGCAGAGTGTCAAGCTTTTTACCATAGGCAATCTGTGAAACGTCATAACGACCAAAAATCTGAGAATAACTATCCAAACCTGTCTTTAAAGCACTGTTGGCGTCAACAGAGGAACTAGACATACTATAGAGAGTTGGGAAAAGATTTTTAGAGTTGATAGCTGTATTATATAAATTCGTACGATAGTTTCCGATATTGGTCGCTTGTATCTGTGAGCTAGCTTGGACATTCTTTTGTGCTGTATAAAGGTTGTTCAAAATACTAGCCATATACATATCGACTAACTGACCATTCAAATCAGCAACAATATCTTTCGCTAGTTTATTTGCATCATTTTCTACTTGCAAATTTCCTTGCGCATTCACCTTATAATTGATGGTTGTCTTGTCAACATTGATGCTGTTAATATCGAGTATTTTTTCAGAAAAGTCACTAGGAATTGTTAAAACGAGTTGGTATTTCCCACTTTCTAACCCAGAATCAGCTGCTCCACGAGGGACAACAGACCAGTTTTGTGAATTATCACGCTCGATATTTTTTACATAACTAGCACCTAGATTGTATTCTTTTGTATCTACGTAGACAGGCTTATCTTCATTTACGATAGCTACATTTAATTTTGTCTGCTGATTAGCCTTTGCATTATTTTCATTGCTAATCGTTGTATTTTTTTGAACAGATAGATTCAAAAAAATAATCAATGCAAGCAATCCTAATGCCAGCAGACTACTTCCTATATATTTAAAAATTCTATTCTTCTTCATATTACTTTAAATCTTCTCCGTCATAAAAAATAGGAAGGCTCTCGCCCTCCTAAAGCCACTTATATAACAAATTAAATTTGTGATGCAAGATCTTGGTCGTTTTGTTCAACAATTTCAGCAACCTTGTTCAATTGAGCATTGATTTCATCAAGCAAAGTTGCAAACTCCTCAATTTTTGGAGACAATTCTGTGAATTGGCGATCAAAGCTCTCAAAAGCAGCACCTTTCCAGTTGTCTCGGATAGTATTTTGCTCTTGAGTTAATGTACGAAGTACTTGTCTTACTTCCTCAGAACCTTGAGTGTACTTTTGAGCAGAGGTGCGCAATTCTTCTGTTGTTAATTGAATTAAAGCCATGTGAAACTCCTTTATATTAATTTATGCCCTCATTATATCAATAATTTGCCTCAATTGCAAGTTTAAAATTCATTTTTTATTCTATTTATAAAAAAATAAGAGCTATTTCCATCTAAAAACTAGTAAGAAGGATTAAATTATCTACTTTTCTTGTATAATTACTTCTTTTTTTATCTATAATAACAAACTCACATCATCCTTCTTTGATAAGGTATATTTGTTAAACGTTCTTTTCTTCTAACTTTCTATAAAAGTTTTTATTCTCTTGATGGCGAGCTTCCAGCACATTCTCTATACGACTCTTGTAAAGTTTATGATAGTTATCTAAATTATTCTCTATCTCAAAGATATATGGTTGAATTTCAGCAAAACTACTGTCTCTGCATGCATAGGAAAGCGCCTCTAGGAGATGATCCGTCTCCCTGCTAAACTTGTGGAAATCATCATCCAAATCCATCTCCAAACGCTCTAAGTCTCGTAATTTACGATTATGCTCATCCTCTAGTTTCTGAAGTTCCTTTTTATCCATGACCAGTTTTCTCCTAGCTTTTAATCGGACTCTGTAAAGTAGGGGTTTGCATGGTCTGGGTCAAGTAAGTTTCAGCAGCATCAGCGGCCTTGCCCTCAAATCCTCCCTTAATATTGTTTACATAGGTCTTAGAAGCATACTCTTGCATATCTGCGGCTGCTTCCTGCAACTTTTTAGCTAACTCAGTTCCTTTAGCAAGGATTGACAACTCTTTTGCAGTTACCAAGGCCCTGACTGCTTGGCGTTCTTGTTCCTTCATTCTTTCTTTGAAGCCTCTATCGAGTTGCTCTCTTGTAATTAAGGTATCCTCATCCGTTAGGACTAACATTTTTTCCCCTCCATGTTTGTTTTACATCCGCCAATAGATTGTTAAAATCTTCAGCACTATCTGTATCTATGGTCTCAAAGGAACCACTAGCTTTAACCAAGCTTTCCCCCAGTTGCTCGATTTGTGTCAGGAAGGATGTTGCTGCAGTCTTCGTGTCACTTGCAACGCCTTCATCCCAAAAGCTTGTTGTATCAAAACCAGAAAGCAGATTCGTAACTTCTGAGCTTGACAAATATCCAACCATGTCAAACGCTGTCTGTCTTGTCTCTTTTATCATGTTTTGAATATCTTCCTTAGCATCTGAAAGTAAGGTTTTCACAGATTTAACTTTGTCTTCCATGTCAAAATTTGCCAACTGGGCTGCTGTCTGAAGCAACTGAGCTCGGACCAAAATTCTCTTTTCTCCTGTAAGATTACCATTTCTCAGTTGTTCCTGATAACGAGGAATAGCTTCTCGATCCCACTTTATAGATTCCTGACGAGCTTCTTCGACAATTTTACTATATTCAGTTGTAAAATTCTCGTAAACAGCATAACCAATAGCTGCCTTTATTTTAAACTCACCCCTCATAATGGCATTTAAAACATTTGAGGCTACATTTTCATCGACTCCTAAAGCCCGGAGTGAATCCAACGTTGTCGCTATCAGTCGAGCTAGCTTTTCACCTGCCCTGAGCAATTCTGGGTGAAAATCCTCAGACGCAGTCAATAAATTTCCCTTTCCATCCGATTGGAAAACACCAAAGTCATGGGAACTTTCTGGATCAGTAATCTGGGTATAATGCAAGGGGACAAGGACATTGACTTTACCGACGGGTTTCTTAAGTGGTTCATCGGAATCCCCAGGTAATTTGGTAATGGTATGCTCACGATTAAGCATCCCCACGACATCAAAAGGATTGACATAGTACTCGATTTTTTCGCTAATCTTTTTGATTTTCTCGTCACTGAGTCCCATTTTCTTTAAACTCTTTGTCGTGTCCGGGCCGTCAAAGAGGACGACTTTGCTGATTTTCTCCAGTTCTTCATCACTGAGGCCAGCTACCCCTTGCGCAGAGACAATGGTCCCTAAGGAGTGACCTGTGATGTCCATCGTAGCTTGCGGAGCTTTTTCAGTCATCTCTGCGATCTTCGTTTTCATTCCTACTGTCGCTAACTTGGCTTGCGGCGTATGGATATGATTGAGAGCGAACTTAGCATCGTTGTCAACCCAGTCGTTCCAATTTTCTTTACTGATGGCATCACTTCCGCGGATGGTCATATAGGTTTTCGTAGTATCATTAGTCAAGGTAGGCGTATCCGTTAAGTAGTAGGCACTGAAACCAGCTTCATCATCAGTTAAGAGTCCTTTTTGATACCGTTTGTGACGAATATCCTGCCTCATCCCATTCGCATCAGGAACTGGTATCGATGTAACTTTATAAGTATCTCGCAAATCAGGATCCGGCTGCAAGTAGACTCTACCATTATGGGGTAGATGTTTACCTCCAGGGGTGATTTCTTCGTTATAAATTATTTCTTTTGAATAGTCAAACACTCTTGCTTCTATTGAATTATTTTTAGGTGGAAAATTATTGGGACGACCAATATAAGCCGATTGCGCTAAATCCGCATAAAAATTATCAAAGGTTTTTAAATTACTGTTAGTCATAAATCTCCCATACGTTGCCTTTCAAAACTCTTATCGGTTGCATTTCAGAAATTTTCTTAATATTGGGAATACTATTGCTATTATATTCTATAGGGAAACCAATTGTAAATTCAGTATCTTCATTGTTATTTATTTTTCCATCCAATGTTATAATATATCCCCCACCTTGAGGGGTACCATTTCCTATATTTTCTACTTTCATACTATCCCAATCAAATTGGACACTTTCAACTTTAGGATTTCTAGACTTTATAAAGTTCGCCATCTCCTCTTCATGCTCCTTCAGATAAGCCAACTGCTTAGCCCGTGGACTCAGAGTTATTCCTCCAAATAGATTTGTTTTCTGTGCCATCCATGCGCCTCCTCCAAATACTACAAGGGCTATAACTAGCCAAAGTAAAGTACGTTTTTTCATCTCTTTCCTCCTATATAGCGGAATCTAAGTATATTATATCATGAATGTAAAAAAAAAATACTTTTAGCAAGTATTCTAAGTTGGTAGAGAATGAGTAATATTAAATTTGAGTAAAAATTATCAAAGGTTTTTAAGTTACTGTTAGTCATAAAGATCCCATAAATTTCCTTTCAAAATTCTTATTGGTTGCATTTGAATAATAACAAGTTTCTCAGGGATTTCATTTAAATTACGTTTTAGTGGAAAACCTAATGTAAATTTAGTATCCTTATTATTATTGATTCTACCGTTCACTGTCATCATATAACCTCCGCCTTGAGGAGTTCCATTTCCTACCTGACCAACTTCCATACTATCCCAATCAAATTGGACACTCTCAACTTTTGAATTCCAAGATTTAACGAAGTTCGCCATTTCCTCTTCATGCTCCTTCAGATAAGCCAACTGCTTAGCCCGTGGGCTCAGAGTTATTCCTCCAAATAGATTTGTTTCCTGTGCCATCCATGCGCCTCCTCCAAAAATTACAAGTGCTAAAATTAGCCAAACTAAAGTACGTTTTTTCATTTCTTTCCTCCTATATAGTGGAATCTAAGTATATTATATCATGAATGTAAAAAAAAATACTTTTAGCAAGTATTCGGAGTCAGTGGGGAATGAGTGATGTTAAATTTGAATAAAAATTATCAAAGGTTTTTAAATTACTATTACTCAAACGGTTTCCCTCCAATGCCTAGGCCATTAACTAATGTCATCGAAGCTAAATCAACTTTTCCATCATCTACAATTATCATTACATGCCAACCAGAATTATCAATGTTATTAAACGTTCCATAAACATCAATAATATCTCCTCCTCCTTGAGGTGTACCATTTCCTACCTTATCCCATTGTGTCTGTCTCCAATCAATTTGAACAGATTCAATCTTTGAATTTTTAGACTTTACAAAATCTTCTATTTCTTTTTGATGCTCCTTTAAATAAGCCAACTGCTTGGCTCGCGGACTTAGAAATAGATTTGTTTCCTGTGCTAGCCATGCGCCTCCTCCAAATACTACAATGGACAAAACCAGTAAAATCAAGGCACGTTTTTTCATATTGATACTCCTTCAGATATATCATCTCCCTCTTACAATCCCAAACTCCTTAATTAAAAACAAATTACGGATCTATTGTTGCTTTAGAAATAGAAGATTGTCATTAAAACTAGTATAGCATAAAAGCCTCAAACAGCCTATTTCACCAATCACTCTTCTTGAAGATTTGTTAATAATTTGACCAGAAGAATTTGAGTTGAATGCAAAGAAACAATAGTGTGAATTGTGCTAAAAATCATCAAAAACACCTCATAGTGTGAATCATGAAGTGCTTGTGAACGTTGATAGTATCGTATTGATTAACGTTCTGAGGCAACTGACTTTGTCAGATTGCACCAATTTAGTATGAAAATATAAAAAAGAACACCTCGAAAGGTGCTCTCTGTAAGTATAGTAATTCTCTCGAATTAACGTTTACTAAATTGTGATGCTTTACGAGCTTTCTTAAGACCTGGCTTCTTACGCTCAACTTTACGTGAGTCACGTGTAAGAAGTCCTGCGCGTTTCAATGAATCGCGGAAGTCTGGGTCTACTTGAAGAAGGGCACGAGCGATACCATGACGGATAGCTCCTGATTGACCAGCGTATCCACCACCTACAACGTTAACGAAAACGTCGTATGAACCTACAGTTGAAGTAACTGCGAATGGTTGGTTGATAACAAGACGAAGGTCAGCGTGTGGGATGTACTCTTCAACATCTTTTTTGTTAACAGTGATTTTACCAGTTCCTGGAACAAGGCGAACGCGTGCAACAGCGTTTTTACGACGTCCAGTACCTGCATATTGTGCTTGTGACATACTTTATTGTTCCTTTCCTTAGATAAGTCCTGAAATATCAAGAACTTCTGGTTGTTGTGCAGCGTGAGTGTGCTCAGCTCCAACGAATACTTTCAATTTCATACCTTGAGCGCGACCAAGAGTATTGTGTGGAAGCATACCTTTAACTGATTTTTCGATCAAACGTACTGCATTTTTAGAACGAAGTTCACCAGCAGAGATTTGTTTCAATCCACCTGGGTGGTTTGAGTGAGTGTAGTAGATCTTATCAGTTGCTTTTTTACCAGTCAATTTAACTTTTTCAGCATTGATAACGATTACGAAGTCACCTGTATCAGTGTGTGGTGTGAATGTTGGTTTGTTTTTTCCGCGAAGTACGCTAGCAACAACAGCTGAAAGGCGTCCAAGAGGTACATCAGTTGCGTCAACAACGTACCATTTGCGTTCTACTTGGCCTGGTTTAGCCATGAATGTAGTTTTGTTCATGATTTCTCCTATATGAATATCGTTTTTGTTTACAGGGCGGATGTTCCGGTCCGCTAGGTATTTGAAAGGTTCCGGGGCCTTACAAATGGGGTAAACAATACCGTCTACTATCATACCAAATTTTACTACTAAAAGTCAATAGATATGAAAAATATTTTTGCCGATTTCAGTGTTTAACATCTAGAAAAACCTCGCTTTTGCGAGGCTCTCCTATTTATAAGCTAAGGCACGTTTAAAGGTTTTCCAGATTCCCAAATCATCTGTTTGAAGGACTAGACTAGCATACATGCGTCCGATAAAGGCTGTTGCAGTGACTGCAAAAACAACCGTTATAGCAAGGGAAATCCAAGCTTCTAGACCACTCGCATACCCATTTATAGCTCTAAATGGCATAAAGAAGGTCGAGATAAAAGGAATATAGGAACCAATTTTCAGAACTAAATTGTCCCCAGCAGCACCTAGAGAGGTCACACCGACAAATCCTGCTATAATCAAGATCATCAATGGCGACAAGGCCTTTCCTGAATCCTCAGGGCGAGAAACCATAGAGCCTAGGAAGGCTGCTAAAACAACGTACATAAAGAGACTAACCAAGACAAACAATAAGGTATTGAGCGAGAAGGCCTCCCCTAGATGATTTAAAATCCCAGATTGTGCCAAGATAGGGATGTCTTTAAAGAGCAGAATGGCAGCAAGTCCACCCACGACGTAAATGCCAATATGAGTCAAAATCACAAGAAGCAGAGCCAGCATGCGAGCGTAGAAATAATGACTTGCTCGGATACTAGAGAAGACCACTTCCATGATTTTGGTTCCTTTCTCGCTAGCCACTTCCTGAGCAGTGACACTAGCATAGGTAATCAAAATCATATAAAGGAAGAAGCCAAGCCCTGCGGCTGCAATGGTTTGAACAATTTTTTTGTTTTCCTTAGATTCATCAATCTTCTCAGTAAAATCAACAGTTTGACTCAGACGTTTTTCCTGTTCTTGAGACAAATTAGCCGCCGAGCGATTGAGTTGGTATTGCAGTTCGTTTAGCTTATTGGTTACTGCTAGTTTGATGCCTGTTTCAAGAGAAGTTTCACCATGATAGACGGCCTTGAGGACACTGTCCTCTTGGTCAATGGTTAGGTAACCCTTGATTTTCTCATCCTTGATAGCAGCCTGGGCACTGGCTTCATCCTTATAATCAAAGTTGATACCATTGGTACCCTTGAGCCCTTCTTCCACAGATGGCACAGTTGTTACTACTGCTATCTTGCTATTCTTGGCCATAGAAGACCCTTGGAGAAAGCCGATTCCTACAGATAAGGCTAAAAAGAGGAACGGCGAAATCACCATAAAGAAGAAACTCCACGACTTGACATGTCGAAGATAGGTTTCCTTCATTACAACCCACATATTTCTCATACTTCCACCCCTGATTCTAGTTTAAAGATTTCATCGATTGTTGGAGCCTGTTGGTCAAAGGTCGCAATATATTGACCTTGAGTGAGGATTGGGAAGAGTTCTCTTCCAGCGCTCTCATCATCTAGGATCAATTTCCAACTGCCTTGCTTGGTCAAGCTCACCTGTTTGACATGAGGAAGATTTTCCAATTCTTCCTTACTTCGTTCACTTGAAACAAAGAGACGTGTTTTCCCGTATTGATTGCGAACATCCTGAACTGGTCCATGCAAGACCACACGCCCATCACGAATCATCAGAATATCATCGCAAAGTTCCTCAACGTTGGTCATGACATGGTCAGAAAAGATAATGATTGCACCGCGCTCTTTCTCTTTTAAGATGACCTGCTTGAGCAACTCAGTATTGACTGGATCCAAACCACTAAAAGGCTCATCCAAGATAATCAAGTCTGGCTCATGGATTAGGGTGATAATCAGCTGAATTTTCTGCTGATTACCTTTTGAGAGACTCTTGATCTTGTCTGTTAATTTCCCCTTAACTTCTAGTTTTTCCATCCATTGAGGGAGTTTTTCCTTGACTTCCTTAGCATCCATACCTTTTAGAGTCGCCAAGTAGCGAACTTGTTCAAGGACTGTCAACTTGGGCATAAGACTGCGTTCCTCAGGCAGATAACCAATCCGTGCATAGGTTTCCTGACGAATCTCCTGCCCATCCAGACTGATCTCTCCTTGATACTCTAAAAATTTCAACATACTGTGGAAAATCGTTGTTTTCCCAGCACCATTCTTCCCGACCAAGCCCAGAATCCTTCCTGGACTTGCCTGAAAATCGACACCAAACAAGACTTGCTTGGGACCGAAACTTTTCTCTAGATTTCTTACTTCTAACATTTTCCACCTCCGAGATATGTTGCACTTATTATACTCCTTTTTGATAGCCTTTACAACGATTTATGTCCATTTTATCGGATTATAAGTAGCAAAAGTATCCTATCTCTAATAAATTTTAAGTGCTTCAGTGATAGCTTTAGTATAACTCATTAAAGACTTTCTGAGATGGCTTCCTCCTCAACTATCGCTTTTCTCTTCTGAACTGTCCTTTTGAAACTAAAAATCCACCCCGAAGGATGGATTGATGAGTTAACGTACTTCTGCATTCACTTTTTCTTCGAGTGATGCTTGGATTTTTTCCATATAGCGTGCGACTTCTTCGTCTGTCAAGCTATCTTCTGGATTTTGGAAGGTCAAGCTATAGGCCATTGACTTCATGCCAACTCCCAGTTTTTCGCCTGAGAAGACGTCAAAGAGTTTGATATCTGTCAAACGTTTCACGCCGGCAGCTCGGATAGCATCTACAACTTCTTGGTGAGTGACTTCTGCCTTGAGGAGTAGAGCCACGTCACGACTGACTGCTGGGAATTTGGTGATTTCCACAAATGGAGCAGCTGGTTGAAGGGCAGCTTCAATGGCTGAAAGGTTGAGCTCCGCTACATAAGTTTCTGGGATATCGTAAGCCTTGGCAGTAACTGGATGCACTTGGCCAAGGAAACCAAGAACTTGGTCGCCAAGTGAAATCACGGCCGTACGTCCTGGATGGAGACTTGCAATCTCAGCTGTTGCTGCATAGGTCACTTCTAGTCCCAAGCGAGTAAAGAGGGCTTCAAGGATTCCCTTAGCATAGAAGAAATCAACTGGAACTGCTGCCGTTTGGAAATCTTTTTCAGCAACCAAGCCGGTTAAGGCAAAGGCAAAGCTATTGATCTCATTTGGTAGATCTTCTTTTGGATTGCCTGTTTGTTCAAAGACTTTTCCAATCTCGTAAAGAGCCAAGTTTTTGTTCTTACGAGCCACGTTGTAGGCAACGGTATCAAGGATACCTGAGACCATATTTTGACGGAGGACAGAACGGTCCACTGTCATTGGCCACATGAGTTCTGTAAGGTTACTTGGTTGAGCTGTGAACTCAACTGCTTTTTCAGGCGTTGTCAAAGCGTAGGTGATGATCTCTGTCAAACCTGCTCCTTCAGCGATGGTACGAACTTGGCGACGCAATTTTTGTGTCGCAGTCAATTCACCAGCTGTACCGTCATCTTTTGGAAGACTAGTTGGCAAGCGATCATAACCATAGATACGGGCGATTTCTTCAAAGAGGTCAGCTTCGATAGTGATATCCCAACGACGACGGGGTACGCTGACTGTAAAGCTTTCTGCATTGCCAGAAAGGCCAAAGCCAAGACGACGGAAGACATCTTCCACATCAGCATAGGAAAGCTCAGTCCCAAGGACGCGGTTAACGTCTGCAAGGGTTGAAGAAACTTCTACATCAGAAATATCAAGCTGGCCTGCTGAAACGATACCCTTACGCACTGTCGCACCTGCAAGATTAGCAATCATGCTAGCCGCCGCATCAAGGGCTTCGTTAACAGTTGCCACGTTGATTCCCTTTTCAAAGCGGGAAGATGATTCTGAACGAAGATTCAGGCGACCGCTGGTCTTACGGATAGATTTGCCATTGAAAACAGCAGCTTCAAGGACAACACGACTAGATTTTTCAGAGATTTCTGTTGCTTGACCACCCATAACACCTGCAAGAGCTACTGGTTTGTCTGAGACAGTGATGACTAGGTCACTTGTTTCCAACTCACGTTCTTCACCATCCAAGGTCACCAACTTTTCACCAGCACGCGCTTCACGTACACGGATGTCATTTCCTTCAAAGGTATCCAAGTCAAAGGCATGCATTGGTTGGCCAAAGTAGAGTAAGATATAGTTGGTCACATCCACTACGTTGTTGATAGGACGGATACCTTCATTCATAAGAAGATTTTGCAACCATTGTGGACTTGGTGCGATAGTAACATTGTCCAAGATACGAGCTGCATAGTAAGGCGCCTTATCTGTGTCAATGCCTACAGAAAGGGCATCTGCTGCAGCTTCATTTGTTTCTGTTAAACTGAATTCTTTAAAGCTAACTGCCTTGTCATAGATGGCTGCCACTTCGTGCGCTACTCCACGCATAGATAGAGCGTCTGCACGGTTTGGCGTGATAGAAAGTTCGATGATTTCGTCATCCAAGTCTAGGTAAGAGAAAACTTCATCCCCAGGAACAGCATCTTGAGGCAAGATTTGGATACCATCTGCGAATTCCTTTGGCACAACTGAGTCAGAAATACCTAATTCACCAAGGGAACAGATCATTCCAAGTGACTCTAAACCACGGATTTTCCCTTTTTTAATCTTGTAATTATCAGCAATACGAGCTCCCGGAAGTGCCACCATGACCTTGATACCAGCACGCACATTTGGGGCACCACAAACGATCTGACGGGCTTCTTCTTCGCCAACGTTAACCTGACAAACATGGAGGTGAGTTTCTGGTACATCTTCGCAAGACAAGACCTCACCGACGACAATTTTTGAGAGACCGGCAGCCGGTGATTCCACACCTTCGACCTCAATCCCTGTGGTTGACATTTTTTCAGCCAACTCTTGTGATGGCACATCAATGTCCACCAATTCTTTTAACCATTTATAAGATACAAGCATAATTCTGATTGTAAGATCCCACCAAGTGGTACCTTTTCAATTCCTTTCTTTTTCTTCGAGTCAGTCCTCACCACTCTCATCAAGAGAAAATGACTAGGACTGTGTTTCAGGTTTCAATCTTATTTAAACTGTTCTGAGAAGCGGACATCGCCTTGGTAGAAGCCACGGATATCATTGATTCCGTAACGGAGCATAGCAACACGCTCTTGACCAAGACCAAAGGCAAAGCCAGAGTATACAGTCGCATCGATACCACTCATTTCAAGGACACGTGGGTGAACCATACCGGCACCCATAATCTCGATCCAACCTGTTTTCTTACATACGTTACATCCTTCTCCACCACACTTGAAGCAAGAAACATCCACTTCAACAGATGGCTCTGTGAATGGGAAATAAGATGGACGCAGACGGATCTGACGCTCTTCACCAAACATTTTTTGGACGATCAACTGAAGGGTTCCTTGAAGGTCTGCCATAGAGATGTTTTTCCCAACAACCAAGCCTTCGATTTGGTGGAACTGGTGACTGTGGGTTGCATCGTCCGTATCACGACGGAACACACGTCCTGGTGAGATCATTTTCAAAGGACCTTTAGAAAAATCATGAGCGTCCATAGCACGCGCCTGAACTGGAGACGTGTGAGTACGAAGCAAGATTTCTTCTGTGATGTAGAAAGTATCCTGCATATCGCGAGCTGGGTGATCTTTTGGAAGGTTCATACGCTCGAAGTTATAGTAGTCTTGCTCCACTTCAAAACCATCCACGACTTGGTAACCCATCCCGATGAAAATATCTTCGATTTCTTCACTGGTTTGTGTGAGGACATGACGATGACCAGTCGCAACTGGGCGACCTGGAAGTGTCACATCAATGCTCTCACTTGCTAGTTGAGCTGCGACTTTCTTTTCTTCCAAGAGTTTCGCTGTTTCTTCAAAGGCAGCTGTCAAGACATCACGCGCTTCATTGACGTGTTTCCCGATGATTGGGCGCATCTCAGCAGAAACATCTTTCATCCCTTTGAGGATTTCAGTAAGCGACCCTTTTTTACCAAGGACAGAGACACGCAAGTCTTGCATCTCTTTTTCATTTTCAGCAGTAATCTGCTGCAAGCTAGCCAGCGTTTCTTCACGAAGCGCTTTTAATTGTTCTTCAATAGTTGACATAATTCCTCCATCAGTCCCTCGTAGATAAAAAGAAAACCACATGCCAAAAACTCCACTCGGAGCGTTGACACGCGGTACCATCCGTTTTCATCTGACAAGTCAGACCTTCATTTCTAAATCCATGCGCAAGTGAATTCACCCAGCTCTCATATAGAGAGCTTGCAGTCACGGCTCTCCTCCCTGATATACTTCCCTTGAGTTACTAGTCTTGCGGATTTCTATTCAATTACTACTTAGTTTATCAGATTTTTAGTTAAAAAACAAGTTAGATTAGACTAATTTCAATATAAAAAGGAACAAGACACAATGCATTACCTATTTGTAGGATCTGTTTCACCTGCTTTCCTTTTCAATAAAAGAGTTGCTGCTTGATTAAAACCATCACACCAGTTATACCATTTTGCTTCATACTCATCTTGAGATACGATATGATTTTTTAAATCCAGAACAGAGTAAATCTTTCTTTCCTCACAAGCTTGCGCATAGAGATAATACAGTTCATCGCCACCATCTCTATCCCACTCAGCAGAAATCGTATCCCTACCTGCCAATAAAGCCTGATAAGCCCTGTGATGCCCGTCTGTAATCAACAAGCAGTCTCCGAATGCAAGAACACTGATTGGAGCAACATTGATTATTTCTACCGACTGATAAAGCATCTGGATATCTTGTAACTTCTTTTCTGATAAGTATAGTTGAGTCGGATGGAGATCTGTTATATTGACTTTCATTTCTTTTTCCTCAAAGGAATTTGATGCTCACTTCTGCTTGCCTTTAAATCGCCATTGGAAGCGAAGCTTGTCATAGAAAGGAAATTCGATAAACAAGACTCCCAAGCCCACACAGAAACTGGCAAGAACATCTGATGGATAGTGAACTCCCAGATAGACCCGAGATAGCAGCACACTGACTAGGTAGACCCCAAGGACGATTTGCACAATTTTTCTCCAAACCGGATCTTTAATCCGTTGACTGAGAATGACAATCAAAGTCCCTACCATCAGCGTCACTGCCAGAGAATGCCCGCTTGGGAAGGAAAATCCCTTCTCCTCTACCAAGTGTAAGATAGCTGGTCGTGGGCGCTGGTAAATATTTTTAAAGGTCACAATCAAAAGACCGGCTAAGGCTAGATTGCCCGCCATGAAGTAGCTTTCTATCTTCCACTGCTTACGATAAAAGATAAAGGCTGCGATGGCAACCCAGGTAATGATTACTGGGATATCAATCAAATGCGTAAGGGCACGGAACAGAACCGTTAAATAATCTGGCAAGTCCCCACGAAGGGCAGTCTGAAGCGGTTGATCAAAACCGACCAGCGTTTCAGGATAGAACTTAACCATATAGCCAAGAAGGACGAAAAGTAAAAGGGCAAAACTGCCCTTCATTAAAAATGTTTGTTTATCTCTCATAATGTTTTAAGGTTGGTTTCAAGAGGACGTATAACAACCAGAATGAAACGGCAAAGATTAAACCTTCAATCAGGTTAAAAGGTAAAACCATGGTCATCAAGTAGTTAGAAAGTCCTATAATTTCTCTAATATCAAAGTTGGCAAACTGCGCGTATAAAGGAACCGCATAGACATAGTTGAGAACCAACATGGCAGAAGTCAATCCAATAGTTCCCGCTAGAGATGCTAGTAGGAAACGAAGGGTGCTGCGTTCCTTTTTCCAAATCAAACCAAAGACGATAACAAAAACTCCCAGAGCTACGATATTCATTGGCAAGCCAATGTAAGTATTCACTCCCTGGCTATTGAGAAGCAACTTCAAGAGTGATCGCAACAAGAGAATCCCGAGAGCAGCTGGCAAATCCATGACCACCAAGCCCACAAGGACTGGCAAGATACTAAACTCGATCTTGAGGAAGGTCGCCGCTGGCAAGAGCGGAAAGTCAAAGTACATCAGCACAAATGAAATGGCTGATAAAATCGCAATGGTCGAAAGTCGACGTGTGTTTGTCATAACAGGTTCCTCCAATTTTCTATAAAATCAGAAGAAGTTGGAAAGGATCCCTCTATCTATTCTCACTTTTTATATCCCAAAAGTTCCCCCTCACTCTTTTGAGCAAGCGGTTGCAATTCATCTATAAACTCATCAGAACAGACAAAGCCATTCTTTCGTCTTCTCCCATCCAGACTATACTGTCGGTTGTGGAATCGCACCACATCAGCTTGCGCTCGCGGACTTCTTTAACTAAGATATTTTGGATTAATCTAGGCGTCGCAGTCGAAGATAATACTTGAGTATATCGAGACAAGACAACGAAGAGTAAGCCAGAATAGCTAGTTAAAGTCACCGCCGGTCGGGAATCACACCCAGCCCTGAAGACCCTTTAATCATAACAAAAAACGCTTGCAAGTGCAAGCGTTTTGATTATTTCAATTTATCTGCTTCATAGGTGTGAACAAGCTCAAGACCTGCAAAGTTCTGCTGGCGGAGGGCTTCATAAACAATCATGCATACGGTATTCGAAACATTGAGGCTGCGAACGTGTTCATCGTTCATAGGAATACGGAGAGCCTTCTCAGGATGGTCTCGCATAAAGTCCTCGGGCAAGCCCTTGTCTTCACGTCCAAAGAGAAAATAATGGTCTTCGTCAGTCGATAAATCCACCTCAGAATACACTTTCTCAGCAAATTTCGAAATCAGATAGACTTGTCCTTTCATCTGAGACATGAAATCTTCCAAGCTGTCATAAAAATAAATCTCAAGCTTATCCCAGTAATCCAAACCAGCCCGCTTCATCTTTCGGTCGTCAATGGGAAAGCCCATTGGTTTAATGATGTGGAGGGGAGAATTGGTCGCAGCGCAAGTACGCGCAATGTTACCTGTATTTTGTGGAATCTGAGGCTCGAATAATACAATGTGATTTGTCATGACGGGTTTCCTTTTATCATTGCAAAAAAATAGCCACACTGCCCGGAGTCAAGCTCAGCAAACAGCGTGGTTAAGGCGTCGTTAACTTACCTCACAACAGGTTTGAAGTAAATCAGCGAAACTACTTCCTTAGTATAACACTTTCAGAATCATTGTCAATAGAAACGACTTGATTTTTTTACTTTTTTTGATGATATTTTCATGTTTGGTCATTCCTTTCTGAAAAGGTATGGTAAAAGAGCCAAATCACTTCAAATCAGAGACATTGTTATAGAAGTTAAGCAAATGTATCTTCAAAACTTGAAAAAAGCCTTTCTTCCCCTAAAAATCGCCTTAGAAAGTGCATTTTTTGCTAAAAAAGGGTATGATAGTTACATCATGAAAAAGTAGGTTTTTTATATGAAAATTGTCCTTGTTGGTGGAGGGAAAGTTGGTTTCGCCCTCTGTCGTTCACTGGTTGCAGAAAACCATGACGTTGTCCTCATCGAACAAGATGAGGCTGTCCTCAATCACATTGTCAGTCGCTATGATATCATAGGTCTCCTTGGAAATGGTGCTGACTTTGCCATCTTAGAGCAAGCCGGTGTTCAAGAGTGCGATATCTTTATCGCCCTAACCGAACACGATGAAGTGAATATGATTTCAGCGGTACTTGCTAAAAAAATGGGCGCTAAAGAAACCATCGTTCGGGTGCGAAATCCTGAATACTCTAATGCCTATTTTAAAGAGAAAAATATTCTTGGATTTTCACTTATTGTTAATCCAGAGCTCCTGGCAGCGCGTGCGATCTCAAATATCATTGATTTCCCTAATGCCCTCTCTGTCGAACGATTTGCTGGAGGTCGGGTCAGTCTCATGGAATTTGTTGTCAAGGACTCTAGCGGTCTTTGTCAAATGCCAATCTCAGACTTTCGTAAAAAATTTGGTAACATCATTGTCTGTGCTATGGAGAGGGATCATCAACTGATGATTCCAAGCGGTAATGTTATTATCCAAGACAAGGATAGGATTTTTGTTACGGGAAATCGTGTAGATATGATGCTTTTCCATAACTATTTTAAATCTCGTGCAGTGAAAAGCTTACTTATCGTTGGAGCTGGAAAGATCGCTTATTATCTGCTTGGCATTTTAAAAGACAGTCGCATTGATACCAAGGTCATCGAGATTAATCCTGAAAGAGCTCGTTTCTTCAGTGAAAAGTTCCCCAATCTCTATATTGTCCAAGGAGATGGAACTGCAAAAGACATTTTGCTGGAAGAAAGTGCTCCCCACTATGATGCAGTCGCAACCTTGACTGGAGTTGATGAGGAAAATATCATCACTTCTATGTTTCTTGACCGTGTTGGTGTCCGTAAGAATATCACCAAGGTCAACCGAACAAGCCTTCTAGAGATTATCCACGCACCTGATTTTTCAAGTATCATCACACCAAAAAGCATCGCAGTGGATACCATTATGCACTTTATCCGCGGTCGAGTAAACGCTCAGTACTCAGACCTTCAAGCCATGCACCATCTAGCAAACGGTCAAATTGAAACTCTCCAATTCCAAATCAAGGAAGCTAATAAAATGACTGCCAAACCTCTATCACAGTTGAAATTGAAAAAAGGGGTTCTCATCGCAGCCATTATCCGAAAAGGAAAAACAATCTTCCCTACTGGAGAGGATATGCTTGAGGTGGGAGACAAGTTGCTCGTGACGACCTTATTGCCGAACATCACCAAAATTTATGATTTGATTGAGAGGTAAAAAATGAATAAAAGTATGATTCGTTACCTCCTCTCAAAACTTCTCTTGATTGAGGCTGTTCTCCTCCTAGTTCCTGTTAGTGTAGCGATCTATTACCAAGAATCCAGTCAAGTATTTATCGCTCTCTTTTCTACGATTGGAATTTTAGTACTCCTCGGTGGTCTAGGCATTTTACGGAAACCGAAAAATCAACGGATTTATGCCAAGGAGGGTGTCTTAATCGTTGCCCTCTGTTGGATACTCTGGTCTTTCTTTGGTGGCCTCCCCTTTGTCTTTTCAGGACAAATCCCCAGCATTATCGATGCCTTCTTTGAAATCAGTTCTGGATTTACAACTACAGGAGCAACTATTCTGAACGATGTTTCCGTTCTCACTCGTTCCCTCCTCTTCTGGCGAAGTTTCACCCACTTGATCGGAGGGATGGGGGTACTCGTCTTTGCACTTGCCATTATGGACAATGCTAAGAATAGCCACTTGGAGGTGATGAAGGCTGAGGTCCCTGGACCTGTCTTTGGCAAGGTCGTATCCAAGCTAAAAAACACTGCCCAAATTCTCTATCTGCTTTATCTGGCTCTCTTCTCCCTTTTTGTGGTTATCTACTACTTAGCAGGCATGCCCCTCTATGATAGTTTTGTCATCGCTATGGGAACAGCAGGAACTGGGGGCTTTACCGTCTATAACGACGGAATTGCCTACTACGGTAGCTCACTCATCACCTATCTAGTTAGTATCGGAGTGTTGGTTTTTGGGGTTAACTTCAATCTCTACTACTACCTCATGCTCCGTCGGGTTAAGGCTTTCTTTGGAGATGAAGAACTACGAGCATATATCATCATTGTCCTAGTTTCTACAGGCTTGATTACGCTTAATACACTCCACCTCTACCAAGGTGTCTCTAAAAGTGTTGAAATGGCCTTCTTCCAGGTTTCCAACATCATCACGACAACAGGTTTTGGTTACGGAGATATTACCAACTGGCCCCTCTTCTCCCAATTTATCCTCCTCTTCCTCATGGGAATCGGTGGATCAGCAGGCTCAACTGCAGGTGGTCTTAAGGTGATCAGAGGACTTATCCTCTCTAAAATCGCAAAAAATCAGATTTTGTCCACCTTATCTCCTCACCGTGTTTTGACTCTACACGTCAATAAAACTGTGATTGATAAGGATACCCAGCACAAGATTCTTAAATATTTTGCTATCTATATGATGATCATTCTCTCTCTCATCTTTATCGTCAGTCTTGATAGCAATGATTTTCTAGTCGTGACCAGTGCGGTCTTCAGCTGTTTTAACAATATCGGACCTATTCTAGGTACAACCTCGAGTTTTTCCATCTTTAGTCCCATCTCTAAAATCCTCCTCTCCTTTGCAATGATCGCAGGTCGCTTAGAGATTTACCCAATTTTGCTACTCTTTATGAGACGTACCTGGTCTAAACGCTAATGATAATACAATTCCCCTTTTACAAGCTAGTAGAAGGGGAAATTTTTCTATAAAAAATGAGAAGACCTTTCGGTCCTCTCCTAATTTGTTTATTCTTTAAGAGCTTTCTTGTAACGAGCAAGTTCTGCTTGATTGGCCCAAACATAGTGACCTGGACGAATTTCTACCATAGATGGCTTGTCTGTCTCATAGTCATGTTGGTCAGGATCGTAAACTTTCAAGACCTTCTTGCGTTCCAAGATTGGATCTGGAATCGGTACAGCAGATAGAAGCGCTTGAGTGTATGGGTGGACAGGATTGTTAAACAACTCCTCTGTCTCCGCCACTTCGACGATAACTCCCTTATAGATAACTGCGATACGATCTGAGATAAAGCGAACAACTGACAAGTCATGCGCGATAAAGAGATAAGTCAAGCCCAACTCTTTTTGGAACTTCTTGAGCAAGTTCAAGACTTGCGCACGCACTGATACGTCCAAGGCTGAAATTGGCTCATCCGCAATAACGAAATCAGGTTCCATCACAAGGGCACGGGCAATCCCAATACGCTGGCGTTGACCACCAGAAAACTCGTGTGGATAACGGGTCAAGTGTTCTTTCAAAAGTCCAACTTCATGGATCATCTTTTGAACTTTTTCTTTACGATCTTCTTCATCTTTGAACAGATGGTAGTTGTAAAGACCTTCAGAGATGATATAGTCAACTGTTGCACGCTCATTCAAGCTAGCTGCAGGGTCTTGGAAAATCATCTGGATACGACGGATCAAGTCTGATGATTCCTTATGAGATTTTTTCCCATTAATCTTATGACCATCAAAGATGATCTCACCTTTACTAGTATTATTTAGACCAATAATGGCACGACCAATGGTTGTTTTCCCACTACCAGACTCACCAACAAGAGAGAAGGTTTCTCCCTTGTTGATAAAGAAGTTGGCGTTTTTAACTGCGACAAACTTCTTACTTCCTTCACCGAAGGAAATTTCTAAATCTTTAATTTCTACTAATTTTTCAGACATTTCCTTCCTCCTAGTCTTCTAGATGAGCAAAGCCCATTTTATCACGAATCTTGTCATGCAAATCTGCAATGACTCCAGGTTTTTCAACTTTAGGAGCATTCTCATGAAGC
This sequence comes from Streptococcus sp. HMSC062H02, assembly GCF_001813005.1. Classification (GTDB taxonomy): domain Bacteria; phylum Bacillota; class Bacilli; order Lactobacillales; family Streptococcaceae; genus Streptococcus; species Streptococcus oralis_S. Next base: position 65,648 of record NZ_KV811097.1, on the reverse strand, counting down.
AACCAAGTCTTAGCCCAGTGGGTATCAGTGACTGAAAACTGAGGTGCTTTCTGTTCAAAGTCAATTTGCATCGCATAATCTGAACGAAGGGCAAAGGCATCACCTTTCAACTCAGTATAAAGAGACGGTGGTGTTCCAGGGATAGAGTACAATTCCCCTTTATCATCAGCAAGCTGAGGCAAGCTAGACAAGAGACTCCAAGTATATGGATGGCGTGGATCGTAGAAAACTTCCTCAACAGTACCGTATTCTACAATTTCACCAGCATACATAACCGCTACCTTATCGGCAATACTTGCTACCACACCAAGGTCATGGGTGATAAAGATAATGGTAAAGTGGTACTCATTTTGCAAGGTTTTAAGCAAATCAATAATTTGCGCTTGAATGGTAACGTCAAGGGCCGTTGTTGGCTCGTCACAGATCAAGATATCTGGACGACAGGCAAGGGCAATCGCAATAACGATACGTTGGCGCATCCCTCCAGAATATTGGAAAGGATACTCTTCAAAACGTTTTTCAGCATCTGGAATTCCGACCTTGTTCATATAGTCGATTGCCATCTCTTTGGCTTCCTTAGCTGTTTTCCCTTGGTGTTTAACGATAACTTCAGTGATTTGGCTACCGATTGTATTGATTGGGTCCAAACTTGTCATAGGGTCTTGGAAGATAGTCGCAATTTTAGCACCACGAATTTTCTCCCATTCCTTGTTAGAAGTAAGAGCAGTCAAGTCTTGTCCACGATAGTCGATGCTTCCTTGGGCAATACGTCCATTGTCTTCTAACATCCCTGTAAAGGTTTTTGTTAAAACAGATTTACCAGAACCAGACTCACCTACCAAGGCAAGAACTTCTCCTTCAATCAAGTCTAGAGAAACTCCTCGGATAGCCGTTAGAACTTTGTCACGAACGTCAAATTCCACGACAATATCACGAGCAGTCAAAATTACATCTTTTCCTTTTATCATGTCTACTCCTATCTATGTGTACGTGGATCACTAGCATCCGCTAGGTTTTGACCAACAACGAAAAGAGATAGGGATACCAAGATCAAGGTTGTCAACGGAATCCAGAACAAGTAAGCGTTGGTCGTAACGTTTTGTGAGTAATCTGAGATCAAACGTCCCAAACTTGGCACTGTTACAGGCAATCCCAATCCAAAGAAGGAAAGGAAGGCTTCATAAGAGATAAAACTTGGCAACATCAAGGTCATTGTAGAAACAATAACAGATACCAATTGTGGCATGATGTTTTTAACGATGATTTTAAAGGTTGGTGTTCCAAGTGTTTGAGAAGCAAGGTTGTATTCCAAGTCACGGTAACGCATGATTTGGATACGAATCATATAAGCAATCCCAATCCAAGTTGTCACACTCATTGCAAAAATCAAATTCCAGAAACCAGCACCGATTGAGTAAGTCAAGACAATGACAATCAAGAGAGATGGAATGTTTGAAATAATGTTATAAACTTCCATCATGACACGGTCAACGGATTTTGAAATTCCCCAAATTCCACCAACAATAACCCCAATTACAAGGTTGATAAAAGTTGCAATTACAGAGATGAGGATAGAGTTACGCGCACCAAACCAAACCCCGTCAAACAAGGATTTACCATTGCTATCTGTACCAAACCAATGTTCAGCATTGGGCTTGATAAAACGAGCAGAGAAGTCATTGACCTTACTTACATCGTTGAAGTCAAAATCTGAGAACATTGGGTAAATAAAGCTCATCAAGATAATAGCAACCAAAATTCCTAGCATAAAGACGGTTGATTTTTTCTTTAGAAATTGTCTAAATACAGAACCCCAGTATGAATAGGCAGGAGCATCAATTGTTTCAGAGGCAAAATCGTCACGTTTTACGAACTGAAATTTTTCTTTATCGATTGTTGACATTATTTGCCTCCTTTCTCTGTCAATTTAATACGTGGGTCAAGCATGGTCATCCAGATATCACCTACAAAGAGTGAGAAGATAGAAATACATGTGAAGATGAAGACAAGACCAACTACCATTGAGTTGTTTGATGCCTTAACAGAGTCAATCAACATTTTACCCATACCTGGGAAAGCGAAGACCGTTTCTGTCAATGTTGCACCACCGATAACTCCGATTACGGCACCAGGAATACCTGAAACCAAAGGAACCATGGCATTTTTAAAGATGTGTTTATTTGAAATTTCTTTTTCAGACAAACCTTTTGCACGAGCAAAACGAACGAAGTCCTGAGATTGCAAGTCGATCATGTAACGACGAATCCAGATAGCCGTACTTGGTGCACCCAACAAACCTAGAATAACTGCTGGCAAGACATAAGAACGCCAATCTCCAGCACCCAAAATAGGGAATGAGTCAGGCAGACCAATGGATGATCCAATCAAGCGGACGATATAAACCAAGGCAATCGTTGGAAGTGCAAGCAAGAAGGTTAGAGCACCTGTCGAGAAGCTATCAATCCAAGTATTCTTGTGGCGAGCCATAGCAGATCCAAGTGGAATCGCAATCGCATACGAAATAATCAAACCAATCAAACCAGCAACCGCTGAACTTGCAATCATTGATGGGTATTGGTAATTGCTTTCTGTAGCTGTATATGGATCGTCTTTACCATAGTTGGCTACCTCACGCGCGTCTGCTTGACTTGGAGATTTGTAGGTACGAGAGTAAATATCTACAGATGAAGTCTTTTTACCCATAGGGAATTGAACTTCTGATGTCTTCGTTTGTCCCTGACCTTGTGTGATAACTTGAAGCACTGGTGTGTTTGCATAAGTTGGGTAAGAGTCACCCAAGTTGATGTTCACAAAGTTTTGGTGTACAAATGGGAATTGATTGTTGAAATATAAAAGGTATTTATGTTTTGTACCTGAACCAACCAATGACCAACCAATAGCAGGGTCATTTTCAAAACGAAGATAACGTTGCAAGTTTGGATTTTCAGGGTCTTGAATCTTATTTGGATGATCAATATCAATCAAGTTGGAATAGAATTTGAAAACACGTTCAAAAATCGGAATTTCACGCGTAGCATAGAATTGACCACTTTCTGAGAACACACCGAGTGTCCAACCATTTCCTAGTTGGTTGATGTATTTTTCGTAGATTGCCTTATTGGTATCATTGGCATCCACTGTTACAGATGAGTCCATCGTGCTAGCTCTTTCTTGCAACTCTTTGGTATCGTAGTACTCGATATAGCCCATCCGTTCATAAACGGTATTTTCATAATTATCCCGCTTATCCGGTGTCGTTGCAATCTTGTTATAGTTGGTATCCTGCTTGAAAATCAGTTTTCGAGGAACCATCGTATAGATAATTGTGTAGGTCAAAGTTGTCACCAAGAAAATAGACAACAATGAACGCAATACACGCATAAAAATATATTTCTTCATATCGTTTCCTTTTAAAATCCCAAAAGAACCTTCTCCTCATGGAGAGAAAGTTCTCTTGAGAGTTATTTATTTAACGTGATTAGCCAATTCTTTTTGAACTTTTTCGTTTGATTCTTTTTTCTCTTTGAGCCATTTTTCACGAGCCTGTTCATAATCAGCTTTTGTTACAACCTTATCTTGTAACTGAATATACTTGAAGTATACGTCTGAGCCCTTATCTCCAGATTGACTGTATGATGCAGAGAAAGGCACAACACGAGAAATGATTGGTGCAGCACCACTTGATGACATAGCTGGCAAGAAGAGTGAGCTATCTGTCAACCAAGCTTGGGCAGCCGCATATTTTTCATAACGAACATTCAAGTCACTTGTTTCTTTTCCTGCTTCATCAACTAACTTATCGTATTCTTTCAAACCAACTTGAGCCGCTGCAGCATTATCTGCACCTTCGTAACCCATATAGGTTTTTGTTTGTTCAGCATTCGTTGTTTTCAAGATATCAAGGTAAGTTGATGGATCTTCATAGTCAGGGTTCCATCCAACAGCACCTGAGAGATCCCAATCTTCTGCCGCAGCGCTTGCTGCATAGTATGTAATATTCTGTAGTTCATCTGTAGTGATTTGTTGGATATCGATGACTACGTTTTCTTCTCCAAGTACTGTCTCAACGGATTGTTTGAAGGATTGAATACGTGCGATATAGTTTTTAGATGTTTGGTCTACTGGGATATCCAAGTGGATAGGGAATTTCACACCTTCTGCTTCCAATGCTGTTTTAGCTTTGGCAAATTCAGCTTTGGCTTTATCGGCGTTGAAAAGTCCATCTTGACCATCCGCAAAGTTTACATTCTTCCATTCATCACCGTAAGCAGCCATCTTTTCAGTTACCAAGTCACCGAAAGTTTTTTCGCCTGCAGAGACAAAGTCTGGTTTCACAAAGAGGTTACGAACTGCAAGAGGAGCACCTTCCTTACCGTTAATTTGTGCTGAGTAAGAAGTACGGTCAAAGGCAAAGTTCAAAGCCTGACGGAAGTCCTTGTTAAGAAGGGCTTTCTTAGTAGAAATCTTCTCTTCATCAGTTGTCTTAGAAGTGTATTTGTAACCTTGACGGTCAATATTTACACCCAAACCACCAATACCTGGACCTGATGGAGTGTAGTAGATATTGTCTTTGTATGTTTCTTCTACCTTAGAGTAGTTTGAACTTGTTGGGAAGAGACGGGCATAGCTATAAGCCCCACTTGTAAAGTTACGTTCAATTGATTCTTGATCTGAACCATCATAGTAAGCAAGTGTTACTTTATCAAGATGAACATTGTCTTTGTCCCAATAGTTTTCATTCTTCACAAATTCGATAGATGACTTAGCAGTCAAACCTCTCAGCAAGAATGGTCCATTGTAAAGCAATGATGTAGGGTCAGTCGCTTTACCAAAATCAGATCCTTTTGATTTTTCAAATTCTTCGTTCAATGGCCAGAAGATTGAGTAGGCCAGCTTAGAGTTCCAGTATGGTTCTGGTTTGTTCAAAGTGTATTCAAGGGTGTAATCATCAACTGCTTTTACACCGACTGAAGCAAAATCTTTATTGTTTCCAGCTATATAGTCAGCTAGACCTTTAACTGAATCTTCTGCTAGATACTTAGCTGCTGATTTATTGTCAGCTGCGTGTTTCAAACCATTTACAAAGTCTTTGGCTGTTACTTCAGCATACTCTTCGCCATCAGATGTCATCCATTTGACACCTTTACGAATCTTGTAGGTATAAGTCAAACCATCTTTTGAAACTGACCAGTCTTCTGCAACTGCAGGAACTAAATTCCCATACTTGTCGTTTGTGAAAAGACCATCGATACCATTTGAAGTGGCGACCTTAGTACTTTGTTTCCCTGAAATGAGGTAATCCAACGTTTCTGGGTCAGCTGTATAAACATAGCCATAATTTTTTGGCGCTGTTGAATCAGATGATTTTGAAGAACCGCAAGCAGCTAGTACTCCTGCTGCTAATAAAGCAACACCTGCTGCAACAAATACTCTACTTTTTTTCATGTTTTTAACTCCTCTTGAAAAATTTAGGCTTATTGGAAATTATAACATATATTTTTTAAAAAGTAAACGAATTTTCAGAATATTTAGGCGCATTTCCTCAAAAAACTTCTATTTGTCAAAATTTCTGCATTCTTTGTTTGTTTCTTCAAGAAATACTTTCTAGTCTGATCTTCTTTAGAAAGGGATTTTTACAAGCTTTTTCTCACTTCTTCGATCATCATCTGTTTTCCTAAATTGGATTTTAGAATAAGAAACTATTGACGGGAAATGATTTTCAAGGTATAATAATAAACGTTGAGGCGGTATAGCCAAGTGGTAAGGCACGGCTCTGCAAAAGCTTGATCGTCGGTTCAAATCCGTCTACCGCCTTTCAGTTCCTGAATTAACAGGAATTAACCAAATGAAAAGCTCGTAAAACCGGGCTTTTTTATTATTCCTAATAAGTGGGGACAACTGAACCTACCATCTAGATTTACAAAAAGCAGTGACTCAAGTCACTGCTTTATTCTGTTTCTTCTTCAGGTTCTAGTTCTGTGATTTGAACTTTTACCTTGGTAACACGTCCATTTTTCACTTTATCGTTGGTCAGGACGATTTGTTTGTTTTGACTGACCAGTTGGTAACTGATTTTCTCAGTGGTTGGAATGGTTCCTACTCCAGTTAGATAGTAGCCTGCGATGGTATCCACATCATCGCTTTCTAGTTCGACACCAAAGTAATTATTGAAGTCGTTAAGATTCATGGTTCCCTGTGCAATATAGGTGTCCTCACCGATTTGATGGACTTCGATTTCTGCTCGGTCTGTCTCGTCATCAATCTCACCGACAATCTCCTCCAGCAGGTCTTCCAGTGTGACCAGTCCAGCCATACCACCATATTCATCGAGCAAAATGGCCATTTGTCTTTGGGTATTTCGCAATTCTTTTAGCAAGTCATCCACAAAAATAGTTTCAGGAACAAAGAGTGGATCTTGTAAGATCTTCTTCCAGACAATATTTTCAAAGCCATCTGCATAGGCGGCGTTTAGCAAACGCTTGGTATGAATCAAACCAATCACATTGTCCTTATCCCCATCGTAAACAGGGATACGTGAGAAATTTTGCTTTAGAATACTTTGGATAATGGTTTGACTGTCATCCTGAATATCTACCATAAAGGCATCTGTACGAGGCACCATTAGCTCACGAGCCATTAGTTCATCTAGAGAAAAGATCCCCTGTAGCATTTCAATTTCATCTGCATCCAGTGTTTCTTCGCTCTTAGTCAACATGTACTCAATTTCATCTCGAGTCATTTTTTCATCCGCATCATCAAAGGTCATTGGCGTTAAACGACTCAAGAGATTGGTTGAAGCAGATAACAACCAGACAAAGGGACTGACAATCTTCCCAAGACCAATAATAATTGGTGCTGTTCGAATTGCCAAAGCATCTTTGAGATTGAGGGCAATCCGTTTAGGATAGAGTTCACCAAAAACAATAGAGATGTAGGTCAAGAATGCCAAAGAGAGGAGGCTTGCAATGGCATAAGCTGTTTCACTATTTCCTATCCAAGATGCGATTTCGCGTCCTAGCGTTTCTGCTAAACTAGCCCCTGACAAGATGGTAATTAACGTGATACCAACTTGAATTGTTGATAAAAAGTGGTTAGGATTTTCAAGTACCTTTAACAAACGAACGTAACGTTTGTCTCCCTCTTCTGCCTTTTGCTCCACTCGGGAACGGTTTAGTGACACCATAGCCATTTCAGTGGCTGAGAAAAAAGCATTTAACAGGGTCAAGATAAATAACAATACAAACTGTAGCAACAAATTCTGACTGCTCGGGTCTTCCATAGTCCTTCTCCTAAAATAGTATCTTGTGTTCCATTATATCATAAAATCCCTCAGGATTCACATTATTTTTCATTTAAAGAACAACTCCCCTGCCTCTAGAAGACAAAGGAGCTGTTTTTATAGTATCTATTGTTTCTAATCCGTCACTGTTACTTGCCCTGTTCGGTAATCAAGCTGGATTCCCTTTTGAACATTGGGGATTAGGACATTGAATTCCAATTCGCCATCTGAAGACTTGGCTTCGATTTGTGAAGCGGATGGAACTAGGTCCTCATTTGTCGCATAGTGAAGCGTCACCCGATAACGGACCCTCTTATTTTGGTCCAAGGCTTTTCTGACCAAACTCTCATAGTAGTTCTGACCTGTCGAATCTTCAGCCTGTGCTTGGTTTGCCCAAGCTGTCTGGACTGCAATGTTCTTGGGATTGCTAGTAGAGGCATCAAAACCATCCAGACCTCCTATCAAGGCATAGCCCAGCAGGTGTCCTCTATCGACTGCATGTGTATAGGCTCCCTTTAGATTCTTGACCTGATGCCATCCTGGTGGCGTCCAAGAGGTTGAGCCGTTGCCTGTTTCTTCACGATTCTTATACTGCCGAGTCGCTTTGGATAAGATGGCATTGGCAACAGTTGGAACTGTTTCTTTTCCCACTGTCTTTGTTTTATTATCCGCATAGGGTTTGCTTGAAACCTTGGCATCTAGATTGGTTTTATTGCCATTGACAATGAAGGCCCCTGCTCCATTCCACTCGAGCTCCCCTTTGATTTGGTTTTTGATTGACTCAGTTAAAACACTTTCAGCCAACTCCTGACTGGGAGCTTCTGAAGCTTGTTTTTTCTGACTAACCTTGGTTCTAGGGGTGTTTGGCGCTGACTGCATCTGCTTGATGTAGTAGCTTCCAGCAGCCAAGAGTAAGAATAGAAGTAACCCTATCAGAGCTTGTCTTGTTTTTTTGTCCATTTTTCTCCTTATTTCTTTAGAAAAAGACTGGTCTCCCAGTCTAATTTCCTGTAAATTTGCTAATCAATTCCTGCCACTTTGCTGGAGACAAGATTGCCCATGGATCCTGTCCCTTTCCTAGGATGCCATAGCCAACCATCAAGCCGATTCCTAAAGCCAGAAAGCCAAGCAATAGTACGATAAAAATCAACAGTAAACGACGGAGTACATAGCGTAAGTTTTTATTCTTCTTCATCATTTGCCTCGATTCGCTGAATCTTCGCTCCTAGCTGAGCCAATTTCTCATGGAAACGGTAGTAACCTCTATCAAGGTGGACTAACTTACCGACAACTGTTTCTCCCTGTGCCACCAAACCTGTCAAAATCAAAGCAGCACTGGCGCGAAGGTCCGTTGATAAAACTTCTGCCCCCTGTAAAGCTTGTCCCCCAACAATACGAGCTGTGTCACGGATAATCTCTGAATGCAAGCCCATACGGCGCATTTCCTCCAAGTGTTGGAAGCGATTCTCAAACACCGTTTCCACCATGGTGGATTCCCCTTTTGCGACTGTCATCAGGGCTGTAAATTGTGCCTGCATATCTGTTGGGAATCCTGGGTGCGGTAAGGTTTTTACATGAACAGCCTTGAGATTTTCAAGTTGAGAACGAACACGGATACCTTCTGATTCCTCTGTCACTTCAACACCCATTTCAAGTAGTTTTGAAATCAAGGGGCGATTGTGTTCCCAGACGGCATCACGAACGAGAACATCGCCACCTGTCATAGCTGCCGCTACCATAAAGGTTCCGGCTTCTATACGGTCCTGTACCACATTATGAGTTGTTCCATGGAGTTCCTCAACACCAGTTACTGTAATTGTTTCAGTACCAGCTCCCTTGACCTTGGCTCCCATTTCATTAAGAAGGATAGCAAGGTCAACAATTTCCGGCTCACGCGCAGCATTTTCAATGACAGTCACTCCATCCGCTAGAGTCGCTGCCATCATGAGGTTTTGTGTTGCGCCAACACTAGGAAAGTCCATGTAGATATGAGCGCCATGCAGGCGTTCTGCCTTGGCTTCGATGTAACCAGCTGTCTGGGTAATCTTTGCCCCCATAGCTTCCAAACCTTTGAGGTGGAGGTCAATGGGACGACTCCCGATAGTGCACCCTCCTGGCATGGATACCTTGGCATGACCTACACGAGCAAGGATTGGTCCCAAGACAACGATCGATGCACGCATCTTGCTGACATACTTGTATGGAGCTTCCTCCGTGATATCACCAGTCGCATCGACCTCGACAACATGTGCTTCCTCATCAAAGTCCACCTTGGCATTCAGACCTCGAACCACTTGATTCATGGTGAAAACATCTGACAAGATTGGGACATTCTGCAAGACTGTCTTACCCTTGCTTGCTAGAATAGTCGCTGCCAACAAGGGCAAGACTGCATTCTTTGCTCCCTCGATCGTCACACTCCCGACCAGACGATTATCCCCGCCTTGAACCACAATTTTTTCCATAGTTGTTTCCTTTACTTTTGATTTTATAATAGTCCTCTAAGTGCTTCTTGCCACAGTTGGTACAAACTGATAAAGAATGAACTCAAGATGTAGCCCATTACAATACTAAAGAAGCCTACCAACAAACGAACTTTTTTTGTGTTAGTAGCGGTCACTTTTAAAACCTTTTCCCATCTCACAAGATCCTTCAAAAGGTAAAAACTCAAATAAATAAAGAGTATATGACTACTTAGAGTGAATAATAATTGAACCATTTGACTATTATACCATCTTATCCGCTTGCGCGCTAGTTTTCGATTTTTCTACGAATTAGGGATTGTTTTTAAGGTAATCAATCGCATCCTGCAAGGTCTTAACGGGAACGATTTTCATCTCTGTTTTGATTGTTTTAGCAGCTTCTAGGGCTGTTTCATAGTTGCTTTTCGCATTGGGATCCGCTTTTTTTGCTTCCTCGGTGACTGGATTGTCAGGGGCAAAAAAGATGTTGGCTCCCTGACGAGAGGCTGCCACCACTTTTTTGTCAATTCCACCGATCTCACCAACATTCCCATCACGATCAATAGTTCCCGTTCCCGCAACGACGCGACCATTACGAAGTCCTGGATCTGCTATCTGGGTGTAAATAGCGAGACTAAACATGAGACCGGCGCTTGGCCCGCCGATACCAGCTGTTGAAAAGCGAATCGGAACATCACTGGTCACTTCCGTACGGTCAATCAAGCCAATCCCAATCCCGTTTTTCCCGTTTTCGAGAGTGATAATTTTACCTTCTGCAGACTTGACTTTTCCGTCTTCCTCATAGGTTACCTTGACCGTGTCTCCTAATTGTTGAGAATTGACATAGTCGACCAAGTCTTTTGAACTGTCAAATGTTTTGTCATTAACAGCCGTCACGGTGTCTGCTATGTTCAGAATGCCCTTAAAAGTTGAATTGTCCGTCACGGTCAAGACATAAACTCCCAGATACTTGAGTTCGATATCCTTTCCAGCCGTCTTCAATCCTTGATACTTGGCCATGTTTTGGGACGTTTGCATGTAGAACTGATTGATCCGCATAAATTCTGCATCAGTAGAGCCACCCGTAGTCTCCTTGGCACTTCTAATATCTGTGAAAGGTGTTAACCAAGCATAGACAAGATGCGATAGGGTTGCGTGTCGAATACCGACTGTTACAAACTGGTAAGCTCCTGCTTCTGTGTCTTCTGTTTCATTGACTTTCAAAACGCGACGAATATCTTCCGCTCCACCTGGAACTTCTATGTAGTAAGGTAAAGGTACTACAAAGGCTAAAAAAGTCAATACTAGTGCTAGGATGACATATAAGGGCCATCTAGTTTTTTTCTTCATGTTCTAATTCCTCCACAACACTGTTTGGGACATATTGCTGAATCTCCTGACCAAACTTCAGAAGTTCTCTCACGGCCGAAGAGCTGATATAAAGATGCTCTGGGTGGCTATATAGGTAAATGGTTTCGATTTCTGGAGCCAGTTGATGATTGTAGTAGTCAAAGCTAGACTCGTATTGCAAGTCGGTGGTATTTCGCAAGCCACGGACAAGGGTCTTAGCACCCAGTCTTCTTGCAACATCAACGACTAGTTGATCATGAGAAGCCAGCACCTCTACATTATCTAAATGCGCCACCGCTTTTTCGACTGCCCGTTTGCGGTTTTCAACAGGGAGAAAGCCTTGTTTGTGGGGATTGTAGAACACCCCGACATAGAGCTTATCAAAGAGTTTGCTGGCACGTTCAATGATATCCAGATGTCCATTTGTCATAGGATCAAATGAACCTGTAAATAATCCAATTTTATCTGACATAGACCGTCACCTTACTAATCCCATATATTTTTTCCTTCCAGATACCTAAGCAGGCGATTTCTTCTGGTAGTTCTACAGACTTATCGGTTTCACAGACAACCATGATCTCTTCGGAGAAAAGGTTTCTTTCTGCCATTTTTTCGATATCTGCAACGATTTGTTCCTTGGCATAGGGAGGGTCTAAAAAGACCAGGTCAAAGGGACCTTTCACTTGCTCCAAGGCTCGGTCAGCCTCCATCTTTAAGAACTGAAATTTGGAAGCTTCCTTGGTCATTTGGATATTTTCAGCGATGACAGCTTGTGCCTTTCGATCCCGTTCCACTAAGACAGCATGGGACATCCCACGCGAGACTGCCTCAATGGATAAGCCACCACTGCCAGCATAGAGATCCAAAACACGACCACCCTCAAAATAGGGACCTATCATGTTAAAGATAGCTCCACGCACCTTATCTGATGTCGGCCTCGTCGTCTTGCCTTCTAGCGTCTTGAGGGGACGCCCTCCGTAGATTCCTGATACGATTTTCATACCGTTTATTATACCAAATTATAGGCAAAAAGAGAAAGAAAACCGAACCTTGCGGTTCGATTCTCTACAAAATATTTTCGTACGTATCGCGAACTTCTTGAGGCCAAACACTGGTCTGAACCTCTCCGATGTGTTTCTTACGAAGAAGGAACATGGCCATCCGAGACTGTCCGATCCCTCCACCGATTGTCAGTGGAAAAAGGCCGTTAAGCAGGGCTTTATGCCATTCCAGCTCAAGACGATCTTCGTCTCCTGTAAGAGCCACTTGGCGACGAAGGGTATCCTCATCTACCCGAATCCCCATTGATGAAAGTTCAAAGGCACAACCAAGAGATTCGTTCCAAACGAGAATATCGCCATTCAACCCCTTGTAGCCATTTTCAGACTCTGTTGTCCAGTCATCGTAGTCAGGTGCACGGCCATCATGAGGTTTTCCGTCAGGCAACTCGCCACCGATACCAATCAAGAAGACTGCACCAAACTCTTTACAGATTGCATTTTCACGCTCTTTTGGTGTCAAGTCTGGGTAACGTTCTACCAACTCTTCTGTATGGATAAAGGTGATTTGCTTTGGCAAGATGGATTCGATATCATAGCGGGCTTCTACGGCTAGCTCTGTCAGACGAATAGCCTTGTAAATCTTCTCAACGGTTTCTTTGAGATAGGCGATATTGCGTTGACCATTTGGGATAACCTTCTCCCAGTCCCACTGGTCCACATAAACTGAGTGGGTCGCATCAAGCGAATCTTCGTCTGGACGAAGGGCCTTCATGTGAACAAATAGACCCTCCCCTTCACCGAAACCAAAACGAGCCAAGGTGTGGCGTTTCCATTTGGCAAGTGAGTGAACGACTTCATAGGTTTCATCTGGAATCTGCAAAACCTTGACAGATACTGGATTTTCGACACCTGACAGGTTGTCCTGCATCCCATCTCCGACCTTGCTCAAGATAGGACCTTGAACTTCAACAACTTCTAACTTATCTTTCAAATACTGGGTAAAGGTATTTTTAACAAAGGAAATTTCTTCTTGTTGATGAATAAAACTTTTCTTCATAAACAGCTCCTCAAAAATTAGTTAAAAGCATTATACACCTATTTCCAAGAAAAGAAAAGAGTAAATAAGAAAAAGTCAGTGCTCTTTTGAACACTGACTCTGACATTCATTAATCGTTTCGACCAAAGATTCGTAAGATGCTAAGGAAGAGGTTGATAAAGTCTAGGTAGATGCTAAGCGCCATTGAGATGACCCATCCTGTCGCTACTTGTCCTCGTGACTGTTCATAAACATAGCGAATCTTTTGGTTATCCCAAGCAATCAAACCTGAGAAGACCAAGACCATGGCAATACTAATCATGTAGTCAAAGAAGCTATTGGCTAAAAATAGATTCACAACCATGGCAATGATGAGACCAACAAGCGCCGCCATCAAAGCTCGGCCCATTCCACTCAAATCTTTCTTAGTGAAAATTCCGATTGCCGCCATGACAAAGAAGAGAAGGGCGCTGGATACAAAGGCTGATAAGACGGTCCCAGGTGTATAGAAGGCTACGACAAAGCTAAGGGTAAAACCATTTAAAACAGAATAAACTAAAAATACTGGGAGAGCTGCTGGGCTATTTTTTGCAGCCATGCTACTTGCAACAAAGACTAGAGCAAGTTCTGCAAAAGTTGCAATCATCAACCAGAGACGGCCATGCATTAAAAAGTAGACTAATTGGGACTGAAAGACTGTCAACATCAAAGCTGACACGAGAGCCGATAGACCAATCCCAAGTCCCACAAAAGCATAAACCTTAGCGTAAAATTGATTAAGACCTGAACGTTCTTGAATAATCGTTTGATTCATTCTGATTCTCCTTTTTCTATAAATATGTCTTGATTATAACAAAGATTTTATAAATTAGCTAAAATAAAACATCAAAATTCCTGCTGCAACTGCTACGTTGAGACTTTCTGCTCGGCCTTTCATGCCAATATGAACCAGCTGATCAGCACTCTCAGCCATGACAGAACTAATCCCCTGCCCTTCATTTCCCATGACTAAAACAAAGTTCTCTAGTGAAGAAAGCTCACGATAATCCTTTGACTCTCTCGATAAGGTCGTTGCCAGAATGGGCAAATTGCTCTTCTTTGCCTCTTCTACAAAGCTGACAAGAGGCATACGATAGATAGGCAAATGAAAATGACTTCCTTGCATGGAACGCAGGGTCTTGAGACTGTATATATCTGCTGACTTGTCTGAAACAATAACCCCTGTAAAACCTGCCGCATCCGCCGTCCGAATCATGGTGCCCACATTACCAGGATCTTGAACATCCTCTAAAAATAGATACTTGCCCTGATGGAGATCAGGCAGTCCCACTTCTTCTTTTTGAATCACTGCAACAATGCCTTGAGGAGTTTGCGTATCTGCCAAATCTAGCAAAATCTCCTCTGAAACCCAAATAGTTTGAGGAAAAGCAACTAGCTGATCTCGGTAACTTTCTAGGGCAAAGACCTTTTCAATCGTCACTCCTGCTTGAACAGCTTCTTCGAATAAGTGCCAGCCTTCAATCAAATAAGCAGACTTTCGATATTTTTTTTGATGTAATTTCTTGGCATTTTTTACCACAGAATTGGCTTTTGAGGTTATAATAGTCATAGAAATATTATAACACAATCAAAGGGGTTTGGTATGCAAAAGGTTAGAATGATTGCCCAAGGCAGGGTGCAGGGTGTTGGTTTTCGTTGGGGTGTTGTTACTTTAGCTCTTGAAATCGGTGGCATCACTGGTCGTGTCTGGAATAACGACGATGGCACAGTGGAAATTCTTGCTCAGGCAGACTCCTCTACCACTATGGCAAAATTTATCCAAGAAATCCGAAAAGGTCCGACACCTTTTTCAAAAGTTACCTATCTAGATGTACAAATGAGCAACTTTTCATCCTATTCGGACTTCAAAGTCGCAAATTAGGTCTCTAGAACTATTGTATATTTTACAAAAAAACAGTAGAATAGAAAGGTATAATTTTTAAAGAAGGAATGAAAACATTGAAATCTATTAAACGTTTTGCCCTCTCTGCTATGGGAGTGGCTATGCTACTCGTCTTGACAGGCTGTGTCCAAGTAGACAAAGCCACAGGACAACCTACAGGATTGATTTGGAATACCATCGGAGCACCTATGGCTGAAGCTATCAAGTACTTCGCTACTGATAAAGGTCTAGGCTTTGGTGTGGCTATCATCATCGTAACCATCATCGTGCGCTTGATTATCTTGCCACTTGGTATCTACCAATCATGGAAGGCAACGCTTCACTCTGAAAAGATGAATGCCCTCAAACACGTGCTTGAACCACATCAAACACGTCTCAAAGAAGCAACCACTCAAGAAGAAAAACTAGAAGCACAACAAGCTCTCTTTGCAGCTCAGAAAGAACATGGCATTAGCATGTTCGGTGGTGTAGGATGTTTCCCTATCCTCATTCAAATGCCTTTCTTCTCTGCTATCTACTTTGCAGCCCAATACACTGACGGGGTAGCTAGCTCTACCTTCTTGGGTATCGATCTTGGTTCACCAAGTCTGCTCCTTGTCGCTTTCGCTGGTATCCTCTACTATCTCCAATCACTTCTTTCACTTCATGGAGTAGAAGACGAGATGCAAAGAGATCAACTAAAAAGAATGATTTACGTGAGTCCACTCATGATTGTCGTCTTCTCCCTCTTCGCACCAGCCAGTGTGACGCTTTACTGGGTTGTCGGTGGTTTCATGATGATTCTCCAACAGTTCATCGTTAACTATGTTGTTCGTCCAAAACTCCGCAAAAAAGTTCGTGAAGAATTTGCAAAAAACCCACCAAAAGCAAGTTCATTTTCAACTGGAGGCGGACGCAAAGATGTCACTCCAAACCAAGCAACTGCGATCATGACTAATAAGAAACATAAAAAACGCAATGCTGGTAAACAACATTCTAGAAAATAAGAAAAAGGCTTAGCTGAGAGGCTAAGTCTTTTTGCATCACAAAAGCCCGATGTCTCCATCAGGCTTCTTTTTTATCCATGAACACGTTTCATGTAATCTTGGTAACTTTCTGTATCCATCAATTCCTTGGCATTCTTGACACGGTCTGCTGTTGGAGGTTTGACCCCTTCAAGCGAATAAGGAATCCCAAGTTCACGCCACTTGAATTCTCCCATCGTATGATAAGGTAGGATTTCAAACTTGTCAACATTTTTGAGGGTCTTGACAAACTTACCAAGTTCGATCAAATCCTCATCTCTATCTGTCAATCCTGGAACCAGCACGTGGCGAATCCAAACAGGCTTCCCGATATCTGATAGGTACTGGGCACAGGCCAAGATGTTTTTATTGGTTTGGCTTGTGACAATCTTGTGCTGTTCTTCGTTGATTTCCTTGATATCCAGAAGAACCAAGTCTGTTACCGCCATGAGTTTATTAAACTTTTCGAGATAACGTGGTTTATTACGGAACGGAAGGGCACAGGTATCCAAGGTACAGTGGATTCCTTTTTCCTTGGCCTTGGTAAAGAGGGCAATTAGGAAATCAATCTGTAAGAGGGCTTCTCCACCACTGACAGTGATTCCTCCCTTGTCTCCCCAGAAACCACGGTAGCGAAGGGCTTCTGTCAAGACATCGTCTACTGTCCGTTCGCGTGATTTATTGGTCTCCATAGCCCATGTGTCTGGGTTATGGCAGTACTGGCAACGCATGTGACAGCCCTGCAAAAAGACAATAAACCGAATCCCAGGGCCATCTACCGCCCCAAAACTCTCTGTCGAATGCACCATTCCTGTCACTTGTCCATAGTCAATTGTTTCTTCAGACATATCGTCACCTTCCTTGAAACCGTTTTATAGTTTTATTATATCACGAGTAAGGTGAAAAACAAGGTTTTTTTGTCTATTTTTTAGAAAGCAATCTGTTTTTCACTTTCATTTTCAATTTCTTTTACTAATCCGATTCAAAATCAAAACCATACAAGGTTGCAAAATAGTCCTCAGGGCGCTCTGCACGGCGGATTTGGCGGGCTTTTCCTTCTTCGGTATAGAGGATTTCTGCCGAGCGTAGTTTGGCATTGTACTGGTAACCCATGGAGAATCCATGTGCACCTGTATCATGAATCACTAGCAAATCACCGATTTCTGTATGAGGTAGTTCGCGGTTCACTGCAAATTTATCATTGTTTTCACAGAGTGAACCAACCACATCTACCACCTCAACTGGTCCATCTGGATGGGTCAGATTGGTGATATGGTGGTAGGCTCCATACATGGCGGGGCGCATGAGGTTGACTGCTGAGGCATCCACGCCCAGATAGGTACGGTAGGTTTTTTTCTTATGAGTGACTCTTGTGACCAAAGCTCCGTGAGGCGCCAACATAAAGCGGCCTAATTCAGTAAAAATCTTGACCTGACCAAGTCCTGCAGGTGTGAGGACTTCCTCATAAACCTTACGAACTCCCTCACCAATCACAGCGATGTCATTTGGCTCCTGGTCTGGGCGATAATTGACTCCGATTCCGCCGGAAAGATTGATAAAGTCTAGCGAAATACCCAACTTTTCCTTAATTTCAACGGCTAATTCAAAAAGCTGACGCGCCAACTCTGGGTAGTAGAGATGGGTGACGGTATTGGATGCTAGGAAAGAGTGAATCCCAAATGTCTTGGCTCCTTTTTCCTTCAAAACCGCAAAGGCTTCAAAAAGCTGATCCTTGGTCATGCCAAACTTGGCTTCTCCAGGATTGTCCATGATGTCTGTCCCTAGCTCAAAAACTCCTCCAGGATTGTAACGACAAGAGATAATTTCTGGAATGCCTGCCGCTCGCTCTAGATGTTCAATATCTTCAAAGGCATCCAAGTTAATGGTCGCACCTAATTCATGGGCATAAGCGTACTCTTGGTCTGGCGTATTGTTAGAAGAGAACATGATCTCTGGACCTGCAAATCCAAGTTTATGGCTCATCAGGAGCTCCACATAACTGGAACAGTCCACACCACAGCCTTCCTCTTTGAGGATTTTCAAGATGGCTGGGGTTGGGGTGGCCTTGACTGCAAAATATTCCTTAAATCCCTCATTCCAGGAAAAGGCCTGGTTGACTGCTCGCGCTTTTTCGCGAATTCCCTTCTCATCATATAAGTGAAAAGGAGTAGGGAACTCGGCAACAATCGTTTCTAAATCTTCACGGTTGATAAATGGTGTTTTCATAAGCGTCCTTCTATTCTGTCTGCAAAGAAAGGCTGGGACAATCGTTCCAACCTTTAGTTCTATCTCTTATTTGTCTTCGTCAAAGATATTTCCAATCTCGACATCGATGGATTGGTTCTTGACATCAATATTGGTGACTTTCAAGAGTGATTTGTAATCAAACTGCTTTTCACGTTCTTCTTGGGCATTGTCTGCAAAGACTGCAACACCAGCCAACTCTGAATCAAACTCACGCAAGAGACTAATCATCCCGTTGACAGTTCCTCCGCCTTTCAAGAAATCATCCACAATCAAGACACGACTGCCTGCCTTGAGGCTGCGTTTTGAAAGGAACATTTTCTCAATACGGTCACCACTTGAACCTGAAACATAGTTGACGCTGACCGTTGAACCTTCGGTAATTTTCAAGTCACGGCGCACAATGACAAATGGAACATTGAGGACATTGGCAACTGCATTTGCGAGTGGCACACCTTTTGTTGCTACTGTCATAACGGCATCGATTTTTTGGTCCATAAAGCTCTTGGCAATGATGCGCCCAATATTTTTCAAAATGGCAGGCGTACTGAGCAAATCAGACAGATAGATATAACCACCTGGCAAGATACGATCGCTTTCTGAAAGTTTGTCACGCAAGTCTGCGATCATTTCTTTGGCTTCATGGCTCGAGATGGATGGTGTAAAGATAACGCCACCACCTGCTCCAGTCACTGTCTGGATATGGCCGATTTCGATTTCTTCAAAAGCACGCTTGATAATCACGATATCCTCTGAAATAGAGGATTTAGCAGATTCGTACTTTTCTGCAAAGGTATTGAGACTTGTTAGTTTGTATGGATTATTAATCAAATAGTTGGAAATGACAACCATCCGATCACTTCTTCTTAATTTCATTTTTATTTACCATTCCATTTTATTTTGATATTTTATCCATTATACCACATTCACATAAAAAAACGAACATTATTGCGTAAAAAATGCTCGTTTTTCTTAAATTATTAATCTAAATCTGGTTTATAGAAGGAACGATTGTCCATAGCAAAGATTTTATTGGTCACCTCTCCTTTGTCCACCAAAGCTAGAGCTGTTGACATCATCATCATACTGGCATCTAGATTGTCAATCATGTGGATAATCTCTGCTTCCATAATGCGTGGACGGACTGGACTTCCATACTCTAGCAAGCCATGATGACTGAGGATGACATGGCGCAGTAACACCACTTCTTCTCTAGTATCATCGATGCCCAGTTCCATGACTGTCTTGGTAATTTCACTATCGATAAGGGCGATATGGCCGATGAGATTGCCTCGAACTGTGTACTCCGTCTGATCGGGACCACTGAGTTCTAAAACCTTAGCCAAGTCGTGCAACATAATCCCAGCATAGAGCAGGCTCTTGTTGAGCTGAGGATAGATCTCGCTAATGGCATCTGCCAAGCGCACCATGGTTGCTGTATGATAGGCCAAACCCGTTTCAAAGGCGTGGTGGTTGGTCTTGGCAGCTGGATAGGAGTAGAATTCCTTATCGTACTTGGTGTAGAGACTACGCACGATACGTTGCCAGACAGGATTTTCAATCTTGAAAATCATTTGCGACATGTAGTCACGGATTTCCTTGACATCGACTGGCGACTTGACCTTGAAATCAGCTGGATCATTGGGTTCCCCAGGCTGAGGCAAGCGAAGAGTAATTTGATTGACTTGAGGAGTGTTGTTATAAACTTCTCTGCGCCCCTGCATGTGGACCACTTTCCCTGCGGTAAAGGCCTCGACGTTATGAGGTTGGGCATCCCAGAGTTTCCCTTCAATCTCGCCACTATCGTCTTGGAAGGTAAAGGCTAGGTAATTTTTCCCAGCACGCGTCTGTCTCAGGTCAGCTGACTTAATCAGGTAAAAACCTTCAAACAGCTCATCTTTTTTCATGTGACTAATCTTCATATTCTTCCTCATCTTCTTGGAAATGGAGTAGATCAAGCGCAGGCTCACCTTCTGATAATTCAATGTGACGGAGCGTTCGCTCGATAGCTGTGGTACGACGGTTTAATAATTCATCAATATTGCCAGAGGCATATTGGAGATGCTTTTGTGCCTTGACCAGAATGGCACCAAACTTGCCAAACTCGGTCTTGACACTAGCAAGGGTCTTGCTGATATGGTCGGCACTCTTTTGGATATTGAGAGTCTTGAAGCCAACTGATAGAGAGTTAAGCAGGGCTGATAGGGTACTTGGACCAGCAACAATAATCTGCTCCTCCCGTCTCAAATCATCAAAGAAGATAGGATTGCGGACGATTTCTGAGTAAAGTCCTTCTGTTGGAACAAACAAGACTCCAAAATTGGTCGTTCGAGGCGGCGCCAGATACTTGCTCTTGATATCCTTGGCAAAGCGCTTGACGCTAGCTAAAAGTGACTTGCGACAACGTTCGATTTCGTCCTTATCGCCTGCTTCATAGGCTTCTTCCAAGCGGTAATAATCCTCCAGTGGAAACTTGGAGTCAATCGGTAAGTAGACATATTCCTGGTCACCCTGTCCAGGTAACTTGATGGCATACTCCACTCGCTCGCTAGAGTTTTCAACCGTTGCGTATTCTCGTTCGTACTGGGCTGGTGTCATGATGTCTTCGATGATTTGCCCCAGTTGCAATTCTCCCAGAATCCCTCGCGTCTTGGTTCCAGAGAGAACCTTGTTAAGGGCACCGACATCGCGGGCAACTGTCTGCATTTCTCCCAAACCTCGGTTGACCGACTCTAGTTGCTTTGAAACTGTCTCGAAGGAAGCCTGCAAGCGCGTCTGCAAGGTCTTTTCCAACTTTTCCTCGACTGTCTGACGCATTTGTTCCAAACGTTGCTCATTGGACTCCTGCAGGGCTTGAAGGCGTTGGTCGGTCTTATCTCTGGTTTGAAGGAGATTCTCGTTCATCTCCTGTCTAACTTGAGTCAGGCCTTGATGCAACTCCATTCGCACTTCCTGCAAACGGTCGCTGACAGCCACTTCCAAGTCTTTTTGGTCTAGCTGACTGGCTTGTCTGGCTTGTTCAAAGCGATAATCCAGTTGATCTGAAAGATTGTCTGCCTGATCCTCCAAACTCTTGGCTAAGTACTTGTCTTGCTTATCCTGCCTTTGCCAAATGAGAAAGAGTCCAGCTAGGTTGACAATTAATAATAGTAATAATACAGTCTCCATCCTACCTCCTGTCCTTGCTATGCAGCACGACGACATAGCCATCTGGGCAAGTCACCGAAACTTCCCTATCTATATATTCGTTAGAAGCGTACACTTTTTTAAAGAAAAAATTTTCCTCTGTCAATTCGTACTTGGCTCCGATAATGGTCAGCTGGCTATCCCGAACAGGCATAAAGGCTAGATAATCGTAGTCTGAGCGGGGTTCAAGTTGACTGGTCCCTTCTGGACAATAGGCAATCACATTTTGCCCATCCTCAATCGCTATCTGACGCATATAGGGTGCCAACTTGGGATTGCTAGGCAGAAAGACATTGGCCAGCATGTGGTCGATCCGACCACCCAAAGCCCCAAAAATAGTCACCTGAGCCTGAGAATTTTGCTCAAAGATGGTCAAGAGAGCCAATTCCAGATCCGTATCATCCTTTTCTGGCTGGGCTTGAACAAAATGTTGGGCACGTTTTTGAATCAACTGGCGTTCGTCTGCAGTCACCGAATCAAAATCCCCAACTGCTAGAGCCAGAGGCAGATCTTCTTCCAAGACCCAGAGCGAACCGCGATCCACACCGACAAAGCAATCAAAATCCGTCCGATAATGACCGCGATCCCCGCCGGCAAAAACGGCAACTCTAGTCCAATTGTTTTCTGAGAGTTTGCACTCGTTCATTGACATCTCCCTTAAAGACATAAGACCCTGCTACAAAAACGGTAGCACCAGCTTCTTTAGCCTGAGCAATAGTTTGGTCATCAATCCCACCATCCACTTCAATCTCAAAGTTCAGCCCTTTTTTTTCACGAAGGGCAACCAACTCACGAACCTTGTCCATGGTTTCAGGCAGAAAGGCTTGTCCTCCAAATCCAGGATTCACTGTCATGACCAAGACTTGGTCAACTAGGTGAAGAACGTGCTTGATTGCCTCCACAGGCGTACCAGGGTTAATGACAACAGAAGGCTTGACACCTAGAGAACGAATCTTTTGAAGAGCACCATGGATATGAGGCGTTGCTTCGACATGAATGCTGATGATATCTGCACCTGCACGCGCAAAGTCCTCTAAATGATGCTCTGGATTAGCGACCATCAAGTGGCAGTCAAAGACCATCTTGCTATGGGGGCGAAGAGCTTCAACCACACCTGCACCAAAACTGATTTGCGGTACAAAGTGACCATCCATGATATCGATATGGGCATATTCTGCACCAGTTGCTTCTAGGCGTTTGATTTCACGTTCAAAGTTGGCATAATCTGCTGCCAGAATTGACGGAGCAATCTTGTATTGAGACATAGGTTTCTCCTTATTTTGGAATTTTTTTACTGACTTTTTTATAGGTTTCTCTGCGATTTTCAATTTCACTAAGGAATTGCAGGTAGTTGTCAAAACGGAAGGTTGCAATAGCGCCTTCTTCTACAGCTGGCTTAACCGCACAGGACGGCTCATGGGTATGGGTACAAGTACGGAATTTACAGTCTCGACTAACACTGGCAATTTCTGGAAAGGCCTGATTGAGGTCTTCAGCCGTCGACACTTCATAATCCAGTGATGAAAATCCTGGCGTGTCCGCAATTTTACCACCATTGAGATTGTAAAAACTAACAGCTCGAGTAGTATGACGACCGCGACCCAGACTGTCTGAGATCTCTCCTGTTTCAAGATTGAGGTCCGGTGCGATTTTATTGAGGAGGGTTGATTTTCCAACACCTGTCTGCCCCATAAAGACCGTCACTTTTCCTGTCAACAAAGGCAGAAGTTCCTCCTTACTGGTCACAAAATCATAGCCGATGTCACCGTATGTCTGCTGGTAAAAATCCAGTTCTCCTCTATCTTCCAGCAAGTCCATTTTAGAAATATAAACGATAGGATGGATGCCCTTGTGTTCCAGAAGAACCAAGAAACGATCCAACAAGTTGCTGTTGAAGTCCGGTTCCTTGACGGACATGATCACCACAGCTTGGTCAATATTGACAATGGGTGGACGAACCAGACTGTTTTTCCGTTCGTGAATCTTGAGAATATAACCTTCGGAATTTTCCTCCGCAGAAAAATCTACCCAATCCCCAACATAGGGCGTGTGACCTTTTTTACGAAAATTCCCGCGCGCACGTGTCTGATAGACTTGGTCCTCACTCTCCACATAGTAGAATCCTGCCAAGGCTTTAATGATTTGTCCCTTCATCTTAGAATCCTTGTCCTTTGAGCGCATCTGCTAAACTAGCAAATTCTGCCAAGCTAAGAGCTTCTCCACGCACAGATGGTGACAAACCTGCCTGGTCCAAAGCCTTGGTCAGCTTGTCCTTGACTTCATCAGTCTTGCCAAAGTAGCCTGTTAAGTTGTTCCATAAGGTCTTGCGACGATGGGTGAAACTAGCCTTGGAAACCTTAAAGAAGAAGTTCTCATCTTTTACTGTTACAGCAGGCTCTGGACGGCGCACCATTTTTAAAATGGCTGAGTCCACATTTGGCGCTGGCACAAAGACCGTACGAGGCACGATGAAGGCAACCTTGGCTGTCATATAATACTGCACCGCAATCGACAAACTACCATAAGCCTTGGTATTTGGCTGTGCTGAGATACGGTCCGCCACTTCTTTTTGCATCATGACGACAAACTCACTAAAAGGAATACCACTTTCAATCAAGTGCATGAGAATAGGAGTCGTGATATAGTATGGCAAGTTGGCTACTACTTTGATTGGCAAGTCAGGATTTTTAAAATTCTGGATGTGCTGTGCCAAGTCAACTTTTAGTATGTCTTCGTTTACTACAGTCACATTGTCAAAATCCCGCAAAGTATCCGCTAGGATTGGTACCAAGCGGTAGTCAATCTCAAATGCCATGACTTGAGCTGCACGCTCAGCTAAAAACTCCGTCAAGGCACCAATTCCTGGCCCAATCTCGATGACATTGACTTGGTCATCAATTTCAGCCGTATCCACAATTTTTTGAAGGATATTGGTATCGGTCAGAAAATTTTGTCCGAAGGACTTTTTAAAGGTAAAACCGTGACGTTCCAGCACTGCCTTGGTCACGCTGTAATCTGCAATTCTCATTTATTCTCTTTTCTAATATAATATGCTTCCGGAGTATAATGATAGAGCAAAACAAATAAGGGAGTCTCAGTAATTCCTTCCAACATCTCTTTTAAGACCGCATCTGGATGGATAATCTCTCGTGTTTTGGTAAAATAAACACCTTGTTCCCTATTTCGATTACGGAGTTCCCAAGCGACATTATTTCCTTGAACAGACGGCAAATAACGTTCCTTTTCTAGAAAGTCAAAAAATTCTTTCACCGTCATATCTTCAGGAATCTCAAATTCTGTCTCATGAGGCAATACATCGTCCCCCATACACACAGACTCTCTATCAACTCGTATTTTCATCTTGCTCTTTCCTTATAAATTTCCATTTAAATATTATCAAAATGAATCTCTTGAAATAAATCTAGGTACCTCTATTGTAACACATTCCCTTTGTATTTTTGGGCTATCTAACTATTATCATAACTTTCCATAGTCTCTTCCACTTCTGCCAAGGTTATCCCAAATAACTCTAAGCGCTTGAGGAGTTGCTTGCCGTTGGAATAGCCGATGCGGAGCTGTTCGCCTAGATACTCTCTGCGCCTACGACTGTCTGCTCCCGCCAAGAAACCTAGGCGAATCAAGTCACCACGACTGATGTCAAACTCGTTCTCGTTTTCAAATTGCTCTGTCACCTGAGCCAGCGCTGTTTTCATATCTTCATAGCTGGCGTGTTCGATTCCCAGAGAACGTCCCTTGGTCTTGGATTTGGGAACAGCCTCATCTCGTTTGAGAAAGGCATGTTGTACCGTTGGAATGGCCGTCATAATCATGCGCCGAATGCGTTCCCCATTAAAATCTGGATCTGTAAAGACAATGACTCCATGCAATTCATGCAGACGCTGAATCCGCTCTATATCTTGGCCATTTATTGCGGAACCTCGTGTTTCATAGGTCTCTACATCAAAATAACGTTTGAGATTAGCTGTATCATCCCGTCCTTCGACTACGATGACTTGGGAAATTTTTTCTTTCATCACTTGCTGTCCAATCCAAAGATACGCTCTGCATTTGCAGTTGTTACTGCGGCTAACTCCTCAGTCGTCATACCACGCAAATCCGCGATAAAATCTACCACATAGCGTGTGTAGGCTGTTTTGTTTTCACGGCCACGTTTAGGAACAGGAGCCAGGTAAGGGGCATCTGTTTCTACCAAAATCTTTTCCAAGGGAAGTTCTCTGGCAGCTTCTTGGATATCCGTCGCTTTCTTAAAGGTCACCACTCCTGAGAAGGAAATGGTCATGCCAAGCTCCACAAACTTTTCAGCCCACTCCAAAGAGCCTGAAAATGAATGCATAATCCCACCACGAGGACCAACTCCCTCGCTCTTGATGATCTCATAAGTATCTTCTAGCGCATCACGAGTGTGGACCACAAAGGGCAAATTCAAGTCCTTAGACAGCTGAATCTGACGACGAAAAACCTGCTCCTGCACTTTCTTAGATGCTGTCATCCAATGGTAGTCCAGACCAATCTCCCCCAAGGCAACAACCTTGGGATGTTTTAGTTTTTCAAGCAAGTAAGCTTCGACCTCGTCTGTGTAAGTCCCTGCTTCCGTCGGATGCCATCCAATAGTTGCGTAGAGTTGCTCATACTCATCTGCTAACTCTAGGGCACGTTCAATGGTCGGCTTGTCAAAACCAACAATGTTCATCCGAGTCACACCCATCTCAGCAGCCAAGGCAAGTTCTTCCTCCTCACGTCCTGCAAATTCCTCTACATTTAAATGTGTATGCGTATCAAAAATCATCTCTTCTAACCTCATTTTCTTCCATCTATTATACCAAAAATAGCATCCCTCGGCTTGTAAAAATATTCTAATACCAATCATTCTCCCTTGACTGCCTTTTTTCAAAGCAGTATAATAACACTTATTGAAATTTTCATCAAAGGAAAAGAAAATGTTTAGAAAATTAAAATATACCTTTATCGGTCGACCACTCAAGTCTCTCACAGATGGTGAAGGGGGATTACTTGGAAAAATGCAGGCACTTGCAATGTTATCCAGTGATGCCCTGTCTTCTATTGCCTATGGACCTGAACAAGTCATTCTCGTTTTAGTCAGTCTCTCTCCTCTCGCCATTTGGTGGAGCCTCCCTATCGGTATTTTTGTCCTCTTACTCCTCGCTAGTTTGACCGTTTCCTATCGTCAAATTATTCACGCCTATCCTCAAGGTGGTGGGGCTTATATGGTCACTCGGGAAAATCTCTCTCCTGAACTAGGCTTGATTTCAGGGGGCAGCCTCCTTGTTGACTATATGCTGACAGTAGCCGTATCCGTTGCGTCTGGAGCTGATGCTATTACTGCAGCCATCCCTGCCCTCCATCCCTATAATCTTCATATCTCTATTTTCCTAGTCTGTCTGCTCATGCTCTTGAATTTAAGAGGTTTGAAAGAATCTGCCAGCTCTCTGATGATTCCCGTCTACCTCTTTATCTTCAGTACCGTCTTTCTCTTGCTTTATGGGTTCTTTCAACTATTTACAGGGTCCCTAAACTACCAGGCGACTTCAACCATTGGGCAAACCGTTCCGAGCCTTTCCATCGTTCTCCTATTGAGAGCCTTTACCAGTGGCTCTGCCTCTCTGACAGGGGTTGAGGCTATTTCAAATGCGGTACCATTTTTCAAAACTCCGAAAGAAAAGAATGCTGCTCAGACCCTGACCATCATGTCGCTCATTTTAGGATTTCTTTTTGCGGGCATTACCTTCCTAAACTACTGGATGGGTATCACTCCTCAAAATGGAGAAACCATCCTCTCGCAAATGGCCAAGGGCATTCTTGGTGATTCATTCTTTGGTCATGCTAGCTACTATCTCTTCCAGTTCTCAACAGCCTTGATTCTAGCTGTAGCTGCAAATACTGGCTTTTCAGCCTTCCCTATGCTGGCTTACAATATGGCTAAAAACAAGTACATGCCCCATCTCTTTATGGAAAAGGGGGATCGCCTTGGCTACTCCAACGGTATCTTAACTCTGGCTTTTGGAGCTATGATCCTTCTTCTCATTTTTAACGGGAATACTGAACGCTTGATTCCTCTTTATACTATCGGGGTCTTCGTTCCCTTTGCCCTCTCTCAGACTGGGATGATTCGCCATTGGAAAAAGGAAAAAGGAGCAAACTTCTTAAAACCTGCCTTTGCTAATATCCTTGGGGCCATCATTTGTTATGCTATTGTCCTCATTTTACTCCTCTTCAGACTGGGTGATATCTGGCCATTCTTCCCAATTATCCTAGTTTTAACTTTCCTCTTTTTGTCCATTCACAGCCATTACCAAAAAGTGGCAAAACAACTGCGACTCTACGAAGGAGTTGAAAAGCGCACTTATGACGGTAATCTTGTCCTTGTCCTAGTAGGAAATGTTACTCGAGTAAGTGTCGGAGCCATTAACTACGCTCAAAGTATCGGTGACGAAGTGTTGGCCATGCACATTTCTACTAAAGAAACGGCGGAAAAAGACCAAGAAATCCTCCAGGAATTTGCCGATTACTTCCCAAATATCACTTTGAAGAATATCAATACTAGCTACCGCGACATCATCACCCCTAGCGTTAAGTATGTCAAACGAATCGCCCAAGAAGCTAAGCAAAAAAACTACACTGTTACAGTCCTTGTCCCACAGTTTATCCCTAACAAGCCTTGGCAAAATATCCTGCACAATCAAATGAGCCTCAAACTAAAATACGCTCTCAGATGGCATGAAGACGTCGTTATCGCTAGCTACTCTTATCACTTAAAAGAATAAACAAAAACTCAAAATCAGTAACTTATATCTGGTTTTGAGTTTTTTGTATGTGACCTTTTAAATGAGCCCTCCATGAGTTTCATCTAAAATGACCGATTTCGTAGACAGTTCACTCTTTAAGATAAAAAGAAAAGCCAGTAGACTCGAGTTCCTACTGACTTCTTTGTTGAATTCGTTTGGATTATGCAGCCAAAACTTTGCGTCCTTTACGACGACGAGCTGCCAATACGCGACGACCGTTTTTAGTTGACATACGGTTACGGAATCCGTGTTTGCGCGCACGACGAAGTTTACTTGGTTGATAAGTACGTTTCACGATGAATACCTCCTCATAGATTTTGTATTCGTTTAGCCGGCTATAAAGTGATCAGTTACTAAACATACTTTACTATTCTATCTGATTCTGACCTATTTGTCAATAGCTCTAAGGAAATGTTTCCTGCTTTTCCCTATGAAAGCCTTATCTACGATACTGACTCAAGAAACGTGTCATCTTTTCTTGGATTTGCGCTAATTCGTCCACACGAGGAAGGTAAACGATACGGAAATGGTCTGGTTCCTTCCAGTTAAAACCACGACCATGAACCAAGAGAACCTTTTCCTGCTTCAAGAAATCAAGAACGAACTGTTCATCATCATCAATGCGATACATATTGCGGTCGATTTTAGGGAAGATATAAAGACCCGCCTTCGGCTTGACCGCAGACAAACCTGGGATATCTTGAATGGCATTGTAAATGAAGTTTCTTTGCTCGTAAATCCGTCCACCAGGAAGGAGCAATTCATCCACTGACTGGTGCCCACCTAGTGAAGTTTGTACGACTTGCTGGGCCAAAACGTTAGAGCAAAGGCGCATATTGGACAGCATATTGAGCCCTTCGATATAGCCCTTGACATGAGTCTTAGGACCAGACAAGACCATCCAGCCTACACGAAAACCAGCGATACGGTGAGATTTTGACAGACCATTCATGCTGACACAGAAAACATCAGGTGCCAAGCTTGCCACAGGCGTATGCACATGCCCATCCATCACCATGCGATCATAAATTTCATCCGCAAAGATGATCAAATCGTTTTGACGAGCAATCTCAATAATCTCCAACAAGAGTTCCTTAGGATAAAGGGCTCCAGTTGGATTATTTGGATTGATAAGGACGATTGCCTTGGTATTGGAAGTAATTTTTGACTTGATATCGTCAATATCAGGGTACCATTCTGCAGCTTCATCACAGATATAGTGAACGGCATTTCCCCCAGCTAGGCTGACCGCGGCTGTCCAGAGAGGATAGTCTGGCATAGGCACCAAGACCTCATCGCCATTATCCAAAAGCCCTTGCATGGACATAACAATCAGCTCACTGACACCATTTCCAAGGTAGATATCATCAATGTCCACATTGGGAAATTTCTTCAGTTGGCAATACTGCATGATGGCCTTGCGGGCCGAGAAGATCCCTTTGGAGTCAGAATACCCCTCACTATCACGCGCATTCATAATCAAGTCATGAATGACCTCATCTGGCGCTGTAAAGCCAAATTCTGCTGGATTCCCTGTATTCAGACGTAAAATCTTTTCTCCGTTTGCTCGCATCCGCATAGCTTCTTCCAAAACAGGGCCACGGATATCATAGGCAACATGCTCTAACTTACTAGACTTGTTATATTCTTTCATCTTGTTTCCTCAATTCATAGAGATAGTAACATTATACCACTAGAAAGGAATTGCGACAAGTTTCCTGAAATGAGCAAGCAAAGAAAAAAACTCACAACGACTAGGTTCTCACCGTCTAAACAACTAGAATACAGAAGTATTTTCTCACATACCAAAAGACAAACCTAGAAAGACCAGCGCTAAAAAGGAGTCATATAAAAGATTAAACATGAGAAAGAGCCCCCACGTGACCAAATAGTCCAAACGACCACTTCTCTTTGCAATCACCAATAAAATGATGTGGTAGACTAGGTGAAAGAGAAGAAATCCAACAAATCCTGGATAAAGAACGGGCACGACTCTTTCCAGCTGCCAAAGCATCACTACTTCACCTACAAGCGACACAAGGATAATTCCATGATAAAGAAAACTTATTTTTTTAGAAGCTTGAACAGAGCCTTTCATACTTTCTCATCCCCTCGCTGTGTTTCCTACTATCTCGTTTTCTTTTATTTTAACATATCTCCACCAAATCGAATCTACAATAATATTTATTTAAATATGATTTTTACTTTACTTCTTTAGTGAAAAGGGTTACAATAACAGTAAGAAAATTTCAGGAGGTTTCATTATGGCACAACGTTACCAAAATGTTATGGTCGCAATTGATGGTTCTAAAGAAGCGGACTTGGCTTTCGTCAAAGGTGTTTACACTGCTCTACGCAACGAATCCAAGCTCACCATTGCCCATGTTATCGACACACGCGCTCTTCAAAGCGTGTCTACCTTTGATGCTGAAGTTTACGAAGAACTCCAAGTCGATGCTGAAAGTCTGATGAAGGAGTACGAAAAGCGCGCAAGAGATGCTGGTGTGACCGATATTCACATCGTCATCGAAATGGGAAATCCAAAAACCCTCCTTGCCCGTACTATTCCAGACGCAGAAAATGTTGACCTGATTCTCGTTGGTGCAACAGGGCTTAATGCCTTTGAACGCCTCTTGGTTGGCTCTTCATCTGAGTACATTCTCCGCCATGCAAAAGTCGATTTGCTGGTCGTGAGAGAAAGTGAAAAAACATTGTAATCATTAAAAAAGGGAGCCTCTGGCTCCTTTTTGTTTATCCTGATTGGGTCACAAAAAGGCTTTAAACAATTGTTTAAAGCCTCTATCTTATTTAGAAAGTAGTCAATCTCAAAAGATTGAATTATTTGTAACTGTATGCCCAGTAGTATACACCATTTCCATCAACTACTGCTGCTACAGCTCCCTCAGTGACATTTGGATCGAGAAGCAAGTCTCTCAAACCACTGTTTGCCCATTTCTTAACGACAACAGCAGCATCTTCATCACGACGTCCTACAAAGCCTGTGCTATCGTATTGACGTGAAATTTCATTTACTTTCGGAAGTGCTTGATTTTGATAAATGTCTTCAGACCAAGTCAATTCTTTCAATCCTTGAGCTTTACGAGTCTCATTGATTTTAGCGAAAGCTTCTTTCGCTTTTGAAACATAGTCATAGTTTGTATCGTTTGTTGCTTCAACACGGTAAACAAACTTCACATAACCAAATTCTACATCACTGTATTTCTTGTCTTCGACACCACTCTTGAGATTTGCAATCAAGACATAGTCCTTAGCGTATGGGTTTTCTTTCGTCTTCTCAAAGATTTCTGGATCTTCGATTTCCCACTCAACTTTAGCATCCCAACCAGAGTTATCAAGGAACTTAGGATTCATTTTTTCGATGACATAGTTTTTGAACTCTTCAACATTCTTGAATGGCAATGCTTGACCTGCTTTAGCAGTCGTTACCAAGTTAGTTGAGTAAAGTTTCACACTTGAGTTCTTGTCACTGTACATGTACTCGTCATCAGCAGTGTTTTCGTGAAGTTTTGGATCACGAGCTGGATCGTTTGGATCAGTCATCCCTTGAAGTTTCCATTTTCCTCCAAGCCACTTCCAGTATGCTGAGTAACCTGTACGCTCTGAGTTAGATGGTACATAGTAGTAATGTACACTACCGTCGAAGTAGTAGTTTTTATCATTCTTGAGGACTGCATCACCTGGTTTACCTGGTGGGTAAACCAATTTTGGAGTTTGTCCATTTGGTGCCCAAGCCAAGTGTTCCAATCCTTCAGCTGGTTTTTCAACATAATCAGGGATTTGGTTTTCACTTGGTTCATCAGTCGTTACCAAACCTGGTGTTGTTGGGATAGCTGGAGTTGCTGGTGTTTCTGGTTTTGGTTCTGCTGGCGTTTCTGTTGATGGCTTGAATGGATCAAATTCACTATCAGCACCATTAATTGGTGGATTTTCTGGTAGGTCAACACTTGGAGTTGCTGGTTGTTCTGGTTTTGGCTCAGCTGGTGTTGTTGGCTCTTCAGGTTTATCACTAGGAGCTGGTGTTGGAGTCTCTGGTTCTGCTGGCGTTGGAGCAGGAACTTCAGGTTGGCTTGGTTGTGCTGGCTCAACCGGAGTTGTTGGTTGTTCTGGTTTTGGTTCAGCAGGTGTTGCCGGTTGTGCTGGTGTTGTATCAGCAGAATCTTTCACCAATACCCACTTACCATTTTGGTAGTAGTAATAATCGCCATTGTCCAATACATAGTAATGGTACCCATTTTCGTAACGATAGTGCGGATCGTTTTCCAAGTTGTTAGTAGATGAGTTGTTGTTACTATTGTTTGTCAAAGGTTTCCACTGACCGTTACGATAAATACGGTAGCTACCGTCGTTCATGCGGTAGTAGTGATTGCCATTCCAGTAAATATAGTTTTCATCGCTAGCAAGGTTGTTGTAATTATTCCAATAGTTATAACCATAGTAGTTGCTACTGTTGTCATAGCCATAGTAGTTATTCCAATTATTGTAACCGTAGTTGTAACTTGGGTAATAGCTACCATATCCATAGTTATAGCTTGGGTAGTAGCTATTGTAGCCATAGTTATAGCTTGGGTAATAACTGTTGTAGCCATAACTTCTTACAGTATAGTTTGATGTGCGGCTACGATTTGCAGTAGTACGGTTAGAAGTACGATTGCTTGAACGGCGGCTAGTTCTTGTATAGTAGCTATTATTCCCATTCCAGTTGTAAGCAGCGTGAGCTTCACTTGGTGCAAAAGTTGGAAGCATTGTTACAGCTGTTAAAACAGAAGCTGTCAAATAGGTATATTTTTTCTTCATTTCAACCTCTTAATTCTTTAATTTCTAAACTTGAAAATTAAAATAATAAAAATTTGGAAAGCAATTGTGCACAATTTTATAACTAAACCTCAAAACTAGAGTGAATTCTTGACATCAACTTGTTAACAGGCCTGAAATAAACAAGTTGACTTTCTGTCTTTAAAAAGAGCATATTGTAGTAGCATGAGGATTTTATATTTATTCGCTTTCTGAATTTATTCTAACACATCAACTTTCAAATATCAAATAATTTGACTCGTCTTTTTTTGATATTATTTTAAAAGGAAAGCTAGATAAATTGGGGCAAAATGCCGCTCTGCATTATTTTTTGTAAACTAAAATATTTTTCTTTTCTTTTTCAAAAAAAATTTCAAACGTTTTTTAATCCAAAATAAGTATAAATATGCTAACAATAATTAGTGATATATGTGTAATTGTTCGGATTTCAGTTCAAAAAATCCCCGGATTTTTCATCCAGGGAAAAGAATTTCTCTTATTTTTTATTTTTTTCTTTCTTTATGTCGCTCATAAGCTTTAAACTGACGTTGTAGTTCCTGTCGGATGGCAGGTTCTGGAGCATATTTTTCTTCCCAGTCATCTGGTTTTAAAATCTTGTGTGTAACTGGGTCAAAATGAGCTTTTCCATCAGGGAAAACCTTCCCCATATTTGCTTCATGGACAATATCAAAAATGCGTTCTGGGTCTACTCCCATCAATACAAAACTACCGTATGTGAAATACAGTGTGTCAATCAAAGCATCCACTTGACCGACCAGATTTTGCTTAGCAGGCGTCTTTTTCTCCACTTTCTCTGCCGCCTTATCAAGTGCCTCATGCATGCTTGCAAGGGAGTTTTGGAATTCTTCCTCCGAAGAACTTGCTGCACGAACAAACTCCACTAATTCTTCAATTTTAAAGTCTGCGCGGTGGGTTGCACCTTCAGCATCCCATGCCTGTGGCTCTTCTTGAGTTCGTTCATCCATCATGTGGTGGAAGGTTTTGACCTTATTAAAGTGATAGTCTCGACTGACAAACACTTTTTCTGAAGCCAAAACACCAAAGTGCTCGAGCGCCTTGTGGATACCATCTTGTTGATTACTTGCCGTAATATGCTTGGCGACTTCTTTGACACTGCTACTGCCATTTCCCATAGCAACCGACATCCCAACACCCGCCAACATTTCTAGATCATTGTCTGAATCACCAAAGGCCATGACTTGATTGAGATCAAATCCATATTCTTTCCCGACTCGGCGAATGCCTTCTAGTTTGGAATTTCCTTGGTTGATGATATCTGCTGCAAAAGGATTGCTTCGAGTTAATTTCAAATCTTCAAAATCAGCTGCTGCCTTCTCAGATTCCTCTGGCGTCATCAGCATCAAAACTTGATAAATGGGTTGATTAATCAAGTTAAGCAGGTCGTCTTCCTTTTGAGGAACTGCCTTGCTAACCATTCGATTAAAGGAACGGCTAACGGTTCTTGTCAGCACAGTCGGAATAAAACGACTAACCAGTTGTGAAAAGGAGCCGAGACCAAATGACATAATCTTCGAACCAACAACGGCATGCTCGGTTCCAAGAGCGATTTCTTTACGCTCCTTTTTAGCGTAAGCAATCAGTTGACGCAGGCTTGACTTAGCAATCGGACTTGCAAAGAGCACCTTTTCTTTATTAAAAATGTATTGGCCATTGTAGGTCACCGCAAAGTCTAGGTCCAAGTCTTCCATCAATTCCTTGACAAAAAACGGCCCTCGTCCTGTCGCTACTCCAACAAGCACTCCTTGCTCTTTGACAATCTTAATCGCGTCCTTAGTGGATTTCAAAACACTCTTGCGATCGTTGACTAGCGTTCCATCGATATCAAAAAAAACAGCCTTGACTTCCATCCTGTCCCATTCTCCCCTTTTGTGTTACAATGATTATACCACATTTCAGAAAGAGTGACTAAATCATGCCTAAGAAAATCCTTGTTTTACATACAGGTGGGACTATTTCCATGCAAGCAGACGCCACTGGTGCCGTTGTAACTAGCCAGGAAAATCCCATGAACCATGTTTCCAATCCGCTTGAAGGGATTGAGGTTCATGCCCTAGACTTTTTTAATCTGCCAAGCCCTCATATCAAACCCAAGCATATGCTTGCACTCTATCATAAGATTAAAGAAGAAGCTGATAACTACGATGGAGTTGTCATCACACATGGTACAGATACCTTAGAAGAAACAGCTTACTTCCTTGATACCATGAAAATTCCGCCCATCCCCATCGTTCTAACAGGTGCCATGCGTAGTTCAAACGAACTTGGTAGCGATGGTGTTTATAACTATCTGAGCGCTTTACGAGTTGCCAGTGATGATAAAGCAGCCGACAAGGGTGTACTGGTCGTCATGAACGACGAGATCCACGCAGCCAAGTATGTTACCAAGACTCATACGACCAACGTCAGCACCTTTCAAACCCCAACACATGGACCACTTGGCCTCATCATGAAGCAAGAAATCCTCTACTTTAAAACGGCTGAACCTCGTGTCCGCTTTGATCTTGAGCATATTCAAGGTCTAGTTCCCATCATCTCAGCCTATGCCGGTATGACAGACGAGCTGATCGATATGTTAGACTTGGAACAGCTGGATGGCTTAGTCATTCAGGCTTTTGGAGCAGGCAATGTTCCCAAAGAAACAGCTCAAAAGTTGGAAAATCTCCTCCAGAAAGGAATCCCAGTCGCCCTGGTCTCACGGTGCTTTAATGGCATTGCTGAACCTGTCTACGCCTACCAAGGTGGAGGAGTGCAGTTGCAACGAGCTGGTGTTTTCTTTGTCAAAGAACTCAACGCTCAAAAAGCGCGCCTCAAATTATTAATTGCCCTTAATGCTGGACTAAAAGGACAAGCTTTGAAAGACTATATGGAAGGATAAACCTCTTCTCTAGAACACAAAATCAGGAAATCTTCACGATTCCCTGATTTTTTCTATTTACGTTTTCGTGTGGAGCGGCGTTCTGTCAAACCATGAGGTAAGAGAACTTCACGTTCTTCCAATTCTTCCTTATGCATAATCTTAGTCAACATACGCATACTGATAGCGCCTAGGTCATAAAGAGGTTGGGCAATAGTCGTCAAGTTTGGACGAGTGAATCGTGCAATCTGAGAGTCATCTGTCGTGATGATTTCAAACTCTTCCGGCACAGATACACCATGGTCAGCTAAACCATTCAACACACCTGCTGCCAATTCATCACCTGTTACAACTGCGGCTGTAGCTTGTGATGAAATCAAGCGTTCTGCCAAGGCATAACCATCGTCATAGCTGTATTTTGATTCAAAGACCAATCCCTCGCTATAAGAATATCCTGCTTTTTTCAAGGCTTCCTTGTAACCGATCAAACGAACCTTGCCATTGATATCATCGACGAGTGGTCCACTCACAAAAGCAATCTTTTCGTTTTCTTTTAGAAGGTAGCTTACAGCATCAATCGTTGCTTGTTTGTAGTCGATATTTACACTTGGAAGTTGGTGTTCTACATCTACAGTACCAGCAAGAACAACCGGTGTCCGTGAACGAGAAAACTCTGAACGAATCTTTTCAGTCAAGTGATAGCCCATAAAGATAATCCCATCGACTTGTTTTGAAAAGAGAGTGTTAACCACTGAAACTTCCTTTTCATCATCCTCATCACTATTTGCTAGGACAATGTTATACTTGTACATTTCAGCAATGTCGTCAATTCCCTTAGCAAGTGTTGAGAAATAACCATTGGTAATGTTAGGAATCACAACTCCGACTGTCGTTGTTTTTTTGCTAGCCAAACCACGTGCTACCGCATTGGGACGATAGTCCAAGCGATCAATCACTTCTAGGACTTTTTTTCGAGTGTTCTCTTTAACATTCTTGTTGCCATTAACGACACGGCTAACTGTTGCCATTGAAACTCCTGCTTCACGGGCGACGTCATAAATCGTTACTGTATCATCTGTGTTCATTCCGTTTCCTTTCTATAATGAAAATTTCGCTTTCACGCATCTACTTACTCCATTTTATCACTTATTGTAAACACTTTCAAGTATTTTTTAGAGAAACTTTGAAAAAATTTCACAGTTTATTCCCATTTTGAAAAAACGAGTAGGATTTCTTGATTTTTAAGACATTTTGCTGTATGATAAGGAAAATAAAGGGGGAGGAGAACATGGCTTTTACAAATACACAGAGACGTTCCGCTAGTTTTGGTGTCGTGACCAGCCTGCCTGACGATGTCATTGACTCTTTATGGTATATTATTGATCATTTCCTGAAAAATGTCTTTGAATTAGAAGAAGAACTTGAGTTTCAACTGCTCAACAATAAGGGGACCATCACCTTCCATTTTTCTAGTCAGCACCTTCCGACTAGTATTGATTTTGATTTCAATCATCCTTTCGATCCGCTTTACCCGCCTAGGGTCCTTGTTTTAGACTTGGACGGCAGAGAAACCATCCTCCTTCCAGAAGAAAATGACCTATTTTAAAAACTCTAGCTTCTCGGCGCAAGCTGCTGAGGAACTAGAGTTTTCTTTTTCTAATAAATGGATCGACTAACAACTAGACCATTGGGTTTTGTATACTCTAAATCAAGGTAATCCTGATAAGTCCCTGGCACAATGAAACCTTGGGGACTCAATATATCAGTTCCAGCTTTTCCCACGATAGAGTCTGCTAGCAGAACACAATTGGTACTGAGAACAAAGTAGGTCTTAAACTCGGATGAGCTGAATTTATAGAGGGTCGCATCTGCTTCCTCTTTTAGTTGGTAGGAGTAGGTATGCTTTACCTCTCCCTCTCTTCTTTTCATCAACTGCGAGCTTGGTTCCCAAGGAATTAACAGGTCTTCTATCTCCGCTAAACGCGCTTGGATAGCTGCTTTCTGTTGCTCCGTCAAACTCAGGCCATAAGCAAACAAGGTCTTCTGACTTTCCCTCTTACAGAGCTCGATGTATTTTTCCCGATTGGCCTTAAACAAAACACCATCTCCAACCATGCCGAATAAACGCTCCGAGTGGGGATCATAGGAACCATAGGAAATAACCTGCCCTTGATAACAAATATCCACATGTCCCATAGCAAGGAAGAAGGAGGTTTCTGAGGTATGAACAAAAATTTCCATATCAACCGCCTGGTCATTTTTTCTTTCTGAATGAACTTCCCCTTCTTGACTTTCATGATTTGCCAGCCACTCATTTAGTTTTCGCAAGGTACTGATAGGGATCAGCGCTGTCACAAAGATCGGCAAGGTCATTCGCATTCGTCGTTTCAGCTTGGGATTGTTTTCTATTTTTTCAAAAAAGAAACCGTCCCGGAGGCTACTGGCTCCTAGCATGAGCAAGTAAAACCCAAGCAAGAGCAATTCAAAATTCGCTGCATCGTGAAACGGAGAGATGCTATAAAGTCCGAATCCTATCATCCATACAGCATCGAAGAGATGATGGAGCCGAGGATGAATGGCATTTTTTCGATAGAGAGACCAGGTCACAAGACTAATGATGCCCGTAAACAGCTGATAGCTCGCAATGATAAAGACCAAGAGATAGAGGGCAAGGTCTTGCAAAATGATAGAGTCAAACACCAGAGCCGCAACCACCAGCTTGCCCAAGGTTACAAAGATATTTTCCCGACGTTTTTTATCCTGAAACCAGCGAGTCAACAAGTGCCAAACTGCTGACAAGGAAAAGTAACCCATCAGCAACTGGTACCCCATTCGCGGAATAACTTGTCCAAAACGAATCAAGAGAAGCCCTAAAACAATAGCAAGCAGTCCCTCCCCGATACTCTTCCACTTGCTATAGGTCTCGGAAAGCTTAGGCATTTCCTTGCTCCAACTGGTCAACCAAGTAACGAATTGGTTGCTTTAGGATCGGATGGATAAAATGGGGAGCTATTTCCACTAACGGCTCAAGAACAAAGAGGCGTTCTGCTATATAAGGATGAGGCAAGATGAGCTCGTCTGTGTAAATAATCTGGTCCTCCACAAAAAGCAAGTCCAAATCAATCAAGCGAGGCCCCCAATGCACTTCTCTAACCCGTCCCATTTCTGACTCAATGGCTAACAATGTTTCTAACAAGACTGGTGCTGGTAGCCAGGTTTCTACTTCAATCACCTGATTGGCAAAGCTATCTTGTTCCACACCACCCCAAGGCTCCGTCGCCAAGACACTGGACTCTTTGAGAATATGGATACCTCGAGTCCGCAGTTTATCAATAGCTTGTTCCAAGTTCGCTTTCTTGTCTCCCATATTACTTCCTAGGGCGATAAAGGCTCGCTGCTTACGACGGCGAATGGTCACCGAGCAGGTATCCAATGGCAAATGCACTGGAGCCCAAGGTTTTTTTAGTTCCAACTCAATCTCTTGGACAAGAGGATAGGTCTCAAAGGTACGTTCAACTAGTTTGTAGGCTACCGTTTCAATCAAGTCCTCAGTGGTTTCCTGAAACCAAGTCGTCCACTGCTGACACAGTTCTCCGTAATGGACAGAGGCTGTTAAATCCAAGTCTGTAGCCGCCTTGGTCATATCATAGGATAAGCTTGCGGAAATAACAAACTTCTGCCCCAATTCTTTCTCACTAGGGAAAAGACCATGATAGGCAAAAATTTCCAAATCTTTAATCTGCAGTTGATCCATAACTAGTCCTTTCTAGAAAAATCCGCTTAAAGCGGATTCTTTTATAGTCCCATTAAACGATAAGCCTGGTCTCGGAGGTCCTTATCCGTCTCAAATACGCCACGGGCTACAGTAGTCAAAGTCGCAGTACCTGGCTTTCTGACACCACGCATGCTCATACACATATGTTCCGCCTCAATGACAACAAAGGCTCCCTTAGCCCCCAGATAGTCCATCAAGGCATCAGCCACTTCAATATTCAACCGTTCTTGAATCTGTGGTTTTTTAGAGTAGACTTCAACTGTACGAGCTAGCTTGGACAGGCCTGCCACACGACCGTCTGGAATATAGGCAATGTGCGCTCTCCCATAGAAGGGCAAGAAGTGGTGTTCACACATGGTGTGGAAAAAGATATCCTTCTCCACCACCATATTATCGTCGATAATCTCAAAGGATTTTGACAGGTGTTCCTCAGCAGTTTGGCCAAGACCTGAAAAAATCTCTTGGTACATACGGGCTACACGAGCAGGTGTTTCCTGCAAGCCCTCGCGGTTAGCATCCTCACCGACAGCCTCAATAATCATTTTTACAGCCGTTTCAATCTTTTGTGTATCCATTCTCGTTCTTCCTCTCCATCAGATAGGCTCTCACTTGGCTCAAGAAATACAAGGAACCCGTGACAATCCTAACTGTTTGTTTCTCTTCATTTTTATCTGTCAATTTCTGCTCTAGAAAATCCTGCCAACTTTGGTAATTGAGATTTCTAGACTTGGCTGTCTCTTTCAGCACGCTTTCATCCGTCGCCCGACTATCGTCAAAATGGGTTAAGGTCAATTGACTATCTGGCATCGTCTCTAGTAAATCCAGCATATCCTCCAAAGCCTTGGTTTTAATACACGTAAAGAGGATTTCCTTATGATAATCCGCAAAGCGTTCTTGCAAGGTTGCTAATAAAGCCTTGATAGCATGGGGATTGTGGGCCCCATCCAAAAGCAACAATGGGGCGCTAGACACGACCTCCAAACGTCCTGGCCATCTGGTTTCCTCCAAGGCTTGAGCGACCAAGGCATTACTTGCAAATTCTCGCCCAGTCTCCTGGCAATAAGTGTCTAGGAGGGCAAGCGCCATCCCTGCATTCTCAATCTGATGCAAACCAAGCAGACCTGTCTGAAAGCGACCTTGTCTGACAGCACTTGTATAGTCAAATACCTCACCTGTCACCACACTTTCTTGATAAGAAACTTGATAATCACTCCCATAGGCAAGTCTCGGCGCATTTTTAGCTTCTGCAATAGAGTCTATCACAGTCAAGGCTTCAAGAACAATATGACCTGTCACCAAAGGAATACCTTGTTTGACAATACCAGCCTTCTGCTCTGCTATGGCCCCCAAGGTGTCCCCAAGTAGGGCTACATGGTCCAGTCCAATGGTCGTAATCCCTGTCAAAATTGGCTGACAAACATTAGTACTATCCAAAAGACCACCCATGCCGACTTCCATGATAGCCACATCTACTTGCTCTAAGGCAAAGTAATCATAAGCTAGAGCTGTGATAATCTCAAACTCGGTTGTTCCCTGCAAATTGTCAGCCGATTCTCCCTCAAGCAAAGACTGATAGTCTGCCATGAGGGCTTCTAGCCTAGCCTCGGGGATAGATTCCCCATTGATGCTAATCTGATCCGTATAATGAATGAGATAGGGCGAGCTGAACACCCCAACTCTCAGTCCTAGCTTTTCCAGCATCTTTTTCAAAAAAGCAATGGTAGACCCCTTGCCGTTGGTCCCTCCGATATGGATGACCTTGAGTTTGAGATGGGGATTGCCTCGCAGAGCTAGGAGTTCTACCATGCGTTCCAAGCCAAAATGTGGTTGGTCCGTCCGGTAGTGGGCAATCCACTGATTGTTTTGAATTTCGTTCATCTTATTTATATTGTTTTAAATCTAGATTTTCTGCATCATCTGCCAAACGAATGGCTGACGCAATTTCAACCGCCATCCTGTGACTGGCTACATCGTGCACACGCACTACTTCGACACCCTGTCTCGCAGCGATACTAGTTACATGAGCCGAAGCTATGTCTCGATTACGAAAACCGACTTCCGTTTCAGGATTAACTTCAAAACCATTTTCTTCCAGGATATTGATAACAAATCGCTTACGCGAAACTCCAAGAAAGATCGGATAGCCTTGCTGGTGTAGTTTATCTAGATCCCGTAGAAGGAGTAGATTTTCCTTCTTGGTCAGACCAAAGCCAATCCCTGGATCCAGCAGAATATTTTCTCTTGCAATCCCAGCTTGATCCGCTCTCGCTAGAGCTCGTTCAAAGAAAGCCTCCATCAAGTCTTCGATTGGCATTTTTTCAAAGTCAGCTAACTCTTCCTCTGTAAAAGCTTGTCCAAAGCCAAAATGAGGGAATATGAGCGAGCTAGAGTGCTGAGGTCGAGCCATAACTGGATTAAACATGATAACCACTTTCGCTCTAGCCTTAGCAACCACATCCGCCATTTTCTCATCTCCCATGAGACCAGTGATATCATTGACCAGATTGGCACCAGCTTTCAAGGCAGCCTCTGCCACCTGACTTTTCCATGTATCGATAGAAATGAGAACATCACTTTCCTCACGGATAGCTTTAATCACTGGAACAACACGCTGGATTTCCTCTTCTATCTCAACATAGCTACTACCCGGCCGAGTCGATTCTCCACCGATATCTAGCATGCTCGCTCCTTCTGCTATCAATTTACGAGCTTGCTGGAGCGCCTGCTCAAGAGCAAAAAACTGCCCACCATCCGAAAAAGAATCTGGTGTTACATTGATAATTCCACAAATAGCTGTTTTTCCGTGGTTGACTTTATTGGACATAACGGTTACTCCCTTAAGGTTCTCTACCATATTATCCCTCTATTTTACCATAAAAAGAAAAAGATGGATACGCTAGTATTCATCTTTTCCAAGCGGGCCAATGGTTTAGAATGATAGACCTAGATTTCTACTAATCAATACCAATAAGGCCAACAAACAAAATGCAATACCATTGAGAATCATATGAAGCAAAATGGACATCTCCAAACGCTCAGTCTTATAGGCTGTCCAAGTCAAAACCGTTGACATTCCTCCATAAATAATCACTGAAGGTAAATTGGTTGGCATATGGAGCAAGGCAAAGACGATTGCACCAACAACAAAACCTAGTTTTTCTTTTCCACGGAAAATCTTTTTAGGAATAATTCCTCGACACAAAATTTCTTCACAAATCGGCGCAATCAAGACTAGTAGGAAGAAAGTTGAAATCAAGGAACTATTCTGAACCAAACCATTCAGTATTGATTGGTTATTGGTTGTTGCCTCATTTGTTAGTCGAAGCAGGAGTGAACCCAAGAGATTTGTCGCAAAAATCACCAGATAACTCAGTACCAAGCGAGCCAAGTCTTTTGCCTTAAAAAAGGATAGATTAAAAGTAGCAAGTTGTGTTTTTCGTGCACCAATAATGAATACAATCAAAACGACTATGGATAGAGCACCTACTAAGAGCCCTGACTGTAAAATCGGAAACTGTTTGTTTGCTAAAAACAAAGCCAGTCCTATGGGAAATTGAGATAAAACAAAAGCTACCAAAAGGATGAGCACCCATTTCCCTCTGTTTAAAACCTCTTGCCAAATCGTCTTATCTTTCATGATGTACCTCCTTATAAGAAAAAGGGGAGACTCCCCTTTTCCTATTATACCATTTATAGCGCCATACTGATATAGTTAAGGATAAACAAGGCATCCAAAATCCAAATCATTACGTGCACATCCTTGGCTTGACCTTTGACAACTTTTGTCAAGGTGTATGTCAAGAAACCAACAGCAATCCCTTGTGTGATAGAGTAGCTGAATCCCATAAAGATAGATGTGAAGAAGGCAGGAACCGCTTCAGCCATATCATCCCAAGGGATATTTTTCAAGTTAGAAAGCATCATGATACCGACGATGATCAAAATTGGTGCTGTTGCAGCTGTCGGAACAATCGCTAGAAGTGGGCTAAAGAAGCTAGATAGAGCAAAACAGATCGCAACCACTAGGGCTGTTAAACCAGTACGTCCACCAGCACCGATACCCGCCGCAGACTCAACATAGGTCGTAACGTTTGAAGTACCTGCAATGGCACCTACCGAAGTTGCCACCAAGTCAGAGTATAGAGCCTTGTCCAATTTAACTGACTCATGGTTTTCCCCACTTGTCGCAACGATACCAACTTTTTCACCAGTACCGATAAGAGTACCGATTGTGTCAAAAATATCCGTTAGTGAGAAGGCAAGAATAGCCATCAAAGTTTCTGGTAAACGTGAAGTGTTTGAAATCAAAGATCCTAAACCTTCTGAACCCAGAGCAGCACCAAACAAAGTTCCTAAATCATTAACCGCTGCTGAAAGATTGTTGCTAGCAAAGTCAATCCCTGATAATTTGACAACACCAACAGCAATAGCAAGGACAGTCGTTGTTAAAATAGAAAGAATAATTCCACCTTTGATGCCTTTAACAACAAAGAAGATGGTAATAGCCAAACCAGCAAGAGCCACCAATACGGCTGGAGTATTGAAGTCTACCAAGCCTGGAACAGCTGCGGAGTTTGC
Organism: Streptococcus sp. HMSC062H02; assembly: GCF_001813005.1. Classification (GTDB taxonomy): domain Bacteria; phylum Bacillota; class Bacilli; order Lactobacillales; family Streptococcaceae; genus Streptococcus; species Streptococcus oralis_S. The sequence continues at coordinate 21,259 of NZ_KV811097.1, read as the reverse complement.
AGTAAGTGCAGCTTGAGCCTTGTCTGCTCCTTCACCTGCTACCGTATAAGTACCTGGATCGATTGAGAATTTCAAGAGACCAGCATTCTTAATCCCAACATAGGCAAGGAAAACACCAATACCAGCGGAAATAGCTGAACGAAGTGTTGTTGGAATAGATTCGATGATCATTTTACGAACATTTGTCAAGGTAATAATCAGTGAAATAATTCCACAAATGAAGACCATACCAAGAGCTTCTTTCCAAGTATAGCCCATGCCAAATACAACTGTAAATGTGAAGAAGGCATTTAGTCCCATACCTGGTGCTTGTGCGTATGGTAAGTTAGCATAGAAAGCCATCATCAAGGTACCGACTACAGAACCGATAATCGTTGCCAAGAACACACCTTGAACAGGCATACCCGTTTGGGAAAGCATTTGAGGGTTTACAAAGAGAATATAACTCATTGCAAAGAATGTTGTTAAACCAGCAAGCACCTCTGTACGGACATCTGTCCCGTGCTCTTTTAGTTTAAATAGTTTGTCCATCTTTAATCTCCTTTTGTTTTTTTACGAACAATATTAGTATTATATCATTTATCATTCACCTTTTCAATATGTTTGTTTGATTTATTTAATAAATCAAAGCAACTGTAGTTTTTGTTCTTGTCTGCTTTTCTTCCTTCTTTTTGATATAATAGAAGACATCTTATCTGGAAACGACTAGGAAGGTTTATATGACTAAAAAAATTATCGCAGTCGATTTGGATGGAACCCTGCTGAATAGTGAAAGCAAGCTCTCCGATTTCACCAAAAAGACGATCAAAAAAATTTCAGAAAAAGGACACCATGTCATCATCACTACGGGACGTCCGTATCGTATGGCAAAAGATTTCTACCGTGAGCTAGAATTGCATACTCCCATGATTAACTTTAATGGTTCCCTTACCCATCTACCAGGACAGGCTTGGGCGCATGAAAAGTGCCTGACCTTGGACAAAAAATACCTCCTAGACATGGTCAAGCGCACGGAGGACATCCAGGCTGATTTTATTGCAGGAGAATATCGAAAAAAATTCTATATCACGACTCCGAATGAGGAAATTGCAGACCCTAAACTATTTGGCGTAGAGAACTTCCGGCCGGAAAATCAATTCAAGCCCGAACGAGTAACCAAAGATCCCAACTGCATCCTCTTGCAAACAAGGGCTGAAGACAAATACGCTTTAGCGGACGAGATGAATCATTTTTATCAGCACCAACTAGCTATCAATACCTGGGGCGGGCCCCTCAACATCCTCGAGTGTACTCCCAAGGGTGTAAACAAGGCCTTTGCTCTAGAGTACTTGCTCAATGTGATGAATCGTGATAAAAAAGACTTAATCGCCTTTGGTGATGAGCATAATGACACTGAAATGTTGGCATTTGCAGGCAAGGGATATGCTATGAAAAACGCCAATCCTGCTCTTCTTCCATATGCAGACGAACAACTTCCTCTGACCAACGAAGAAGATGGAGTTGCCCACGCTTTACAAAATTTATTCCTATAAAAGGGAAGATTGCATGGTCGCAATCTTTCCTTTTTGTTTTCATTCTGTTTTCACAAAAGCACCTCGTTTTCTGTATTTTTATATTAAATTTTCTATCGCCATTTTCACTTACCTCTCAAAACTATTGATATATTAATATTTTTAAAAAGTCATTTTATGAAAACTTTTACATCTTTTTAGAAAAAGTAGTTGATTTTTATATGAAAACGGTTTATACTTAAAGTTAGGCTTAAAGTTTTCTTAAACATACAGTCAAACATTTTATAAGGAGGAATGACAATAATGAGTATCGGAATCATTATTGCGAGCCACGGCGAATTTGCTGCGGGTATTCATCAGTCAGGATCTATGATCTTTGGTGAACAAGAAAAGGTTCAAGTTGTAACCTTTATGCCAAATGAAGGTCCAGATGACCTTTACGCTAAATTCAACAACGCTGTGGCTGCATTTGACGCAGAAGATGAGGTTCTAGTATTGGCTGACCTTTGGAGTGGATCTCCATTCAACCAAGCTAGCCGCGTAATGGGAGAAAATCCAGAACGTAAGTTTGCCATCATCACAGGACTGAACTTGCCGATGTTGATCCAAGCCTACACAGAGCGCCTTATGGACGCGAATGCAGGTGTGGATAAAGTCGCTGCGAATATCATTAAAGAAGCCAAAGATGGCATCAAGGCTCTTCCAGAAGCGCTTAACCCAGTTGAGGAAGTTGCAACTGCTGCAGCTGCTCCAGTTGCCCAAGCTGCTATTCCAGAAGGAACAGTTATCGGTGATGGTAAACTGAAAATCAACCTTGCTCGTCTAGACACTCGTCTCCTTCACGGTCAGGTTGCCACTGCTTGGACTCCAGATTCAAAAGCAGATCGTATCATCGTTGCTTCAGACAACGTTGCAAACGACGAGTTGCGTAAAGAATTGATCAAACAAGCAGCTCCTAACGGTGTAAAAGCTAACGTTGTCCCAATCCAGAAATTGATCGACGTTGCAAAAGACCCACGTTTCGGCGAAACTCATGCCCTTATCTTGTTTGAAACTCCACAAGATGCACTTCGTGCTATCGAAGGTGGCGTGCCAATCAAGACCCTTAACGTTGGTTCTATGGCTCACTCAACAGGTAAAACAATGATCAACAACGTTTTGTCTATGGACAAAGAAGACGTTGCAACCTTTGAAAAAATGCGTGACCTCGGTGTTGAATTTGACGTACGTAAAGTACCAAACGACACGAAAAAAGATTTGTTTGACTTGATTAAGAAAGCAAACGTTCAATAATGTTAATCTGTTTCTATCATTTTTGAAAACAGGATTAAATACTTTATTAAAACTAAATAGAAAAGGAATAAAACCATGTCAGATATTTCAATCATTTCTGCTATCTTGGTTGTAGTTGTTGCCTTCCTTGCAGGTCTTGAAGGTATCCTCGACCAATTCCAATTCCATCAACCAATCGTCGCATGTACCCTTATCGGACTTGCAACTGGTAACCTCGAAGCAGGGGTTATGCTTGGTGGATCTCTTCAAATGATCGCCCTTGGTTGGGCAAACATCGGAGCTGCCGTAGCTCCTGACGCTGCTCTTGCATCTGTTGCTGCAGCAATCATCTTGATCAAAGGTGGTAACTTTACTACTGATGGTATCGCCGTTGCAACGGCAACAGCTATCCCTCTTGCTGTAGCTGGACTTTTCTTGACAATGATTGTTCGTACAATCTCAGTTGCCTTAGTTCACTCAGCTGATGCTGCTGCTAAAGACGGAAACATTGCAGCTGTTGAGCGTGCTCACTTTGTTGCACTTCTTCTTCAAGGTCTTCGTATTGCAATCCCTGCTGCCTTCCTTATCGCTATCCCAGCTTCTGCTGTTCAAGATGCTCTTGGTTTGATGCCAGAATGGTTGAATGGTGGTATGGCTGTCGGTGGTGCTATGGTCGTTGCCGTTGGTTACGCTATGGTTATCAACATGATGGCAACTCGTGAAGTATGGCCATTCTTCGCTATCGGTTTTGCTCTTGCAGCAATCTCTCAATTGACTTTGATTGCCCTTGGTGTCATCGGTGTTGCCCTTGCCTTCATCTACCTTAACCTTACAAAACAAGGCGGAAACGGTGGCGGCGGAGCTGCGACTTCTAACGACCCAATCGGTGATATCCTAGAAGACTACTAGAAAGGGGAACAATCATGGCTGAAAAAATTCAATTATCAAAATCAGATCGTCAAAAAGTTTGGTGGCGTTCACAATTCCTTCAAGGTTCTTGGAACTATGAACGTATGCAAAACTTGGGTTGGGCTTACTCTTTAATCCCAGCTATCAAAAAATTGTACACTAAAAAAGAAGACCAAGCGGCTGCTCTTGAGCGTCACCTTGAGTTCTTCAACACTCACCCATACGTAGCTGCTCCAATCATGGGGGTTACTCTTGCACTTGAAGAAGAGCGCGCTAACGGTGTAGAAATCGACGACGCGGCTATCCAAGGGGTTAAGATCGGTATGATGGGACCTCTTGCTGGTATCGGTGACCCAGTATTCTGGTTTACAGTTCGTCCTATCCTTGGAGCCCTTGGTGCATCACTTGCTGCATCTGGTAACATTGTTGGTCCCCTTCTCTTCTTCTTTGGATGGAATGCTATCCGTATGGCCTTCCTATGGTATACACAAGAGTTCGGTTACAAAGCTGGATCTGAGATCACTAAAGACATGTCTGGTGGTATCTTGAAAGACATCACTAAAGGTGCTTCTATCCTTGGTATGTTCATCCTTGCCGTTCTTGTACAACGTTGGGTATCCATCAACTTCACTATCAACCTTCCAGGCAAACAATTGTCAGAAGGTGCCTACATCAACTTCCCAGAAGGTCCTGTTACAGGAGCTGAGTTGAAGGGCATTCTTGGTCAAGCGCTTAGTGGTATGAGCCTAGATAGAGTTCAACCACAAACGCTTCAAGGTCAGTTGGACTCATTGATTCCAGGATTGATGGGACTTCTCCTTACTTTCCTTTGCATGTGGTTGCTTAAGAAAAAAGTATCTCCAATCACAATCATCCTTGCCCTCTTTGCAGTTGGTATCGCAGCTCGTTTCTTCGGTATCATGTAATCTCGGTGAGAATATATAAACAAAAAAGAATCAGGATTAAACCTGATTCTTTTTATGTATCAACTTTTTCTCCTAGTAAGATAATGAAAGCACCCAATCACCACTGCTAGTATGGCAACATAGAGTAGCTGTTTGGCTTCTAAAGGCACAAAAGCTCCCTGTAGGATAAAAGTATTGGCAAGTACACCAACAAGGGCTGCAAGGCTCAAAAACGTGAGCAAAAGCATCTTGTATCGATTAAAAGGCAAGCTGACCTTGGCAACTAGACACAGACCATTAATTAAAGCAAGGAGGAAGCAAATAAATTTGACCTGACCTGGGACAGTGATAAAGAAGTTCGTCAGGAGTACACTAGCGACTAGAATGCCACCACCAATCGCAGCATTGGTCAAAATATCTCGCATAAAATGTGTGCTGACCTTTTCTTTATTGGACTCAAAAGTTAGGAAGAAGGATGGAATCCCAATCGTAATGGCTGAAATGATTGTAAACTGAATGGGGATAAAGGCGAATTCCAAACCAAATATCACACTCAAAATGGCAAACACGATGGAGAAGAAAGTCTTTGTTAGAAAGAGAGAGGCTACCTTTTGGATGTTATTGATGACCCGGCGTCCTTCCATCAAGATATCATAAAATACTGCAAAGTCATCAGTGAGAAAAACAATATTGGATACACTTTTGGCTGCACTCGTAGCCCCCTTCATGGCAAAGCTGATATCTGCTTTCTTGAGAGCCAGAACATCATTGACCCCGTCACCGCTCATGGCAACTGTTTTACCAGCATTTTGCAAAATAGATACCATCTTTTGCTTCTGTTCAGGTGTCACACGTCCAAATATTTCGTGTTCCAAGACCACTCTTTCAAAGTCATCATCGCTCACCTTGGTCATATCAATCGCACGGGCTTCTTCCTTAAAACCTGCCTTACGAGCCACCCCATACACAGCCACATGATTATCACCACTGATAATCTTCACTTCAACACCTTGAGATTCGAAATAGTCAAAGGTTTCCTTGGTATTGTCCTTAATCTCATCTGACAAAATGATGTGCCCTAGTAGTTCCATATTGGCTGGACTCGTGATGTGGTCCTTACTATGGGCAAGTGTCAAGATTCGAAAACCTTGCTGCTTCAGATGTTCATAGTAGGCATCCATCGGCTGGGTAAAGCCTAGAAATTCATAAGCACCGAAGAAATAGGTCCCACCCTCTTTTACTTGGACAAAGGAATACTTGTTTTTGCTTGAAAAGGCACCGACTTCTTGAACTTCCCACTTTTTCTCACAGGTTAAGTAAGTTTTCAGAGCCCGCGACGTCGCATTTTCATCCTCAAAATAAGCTAGATAAGAAGATAGTTTCTCTGCTACATTGGCATCCATTTCTTGGACCTTCATATTCCCCGTCGTGATGGTACCTGTCTTATCAAAACAAAGAACATCTACTCGCGCCAAGGTCTCTACACAGTATAGCTCCTGCACCAGAACCTTCTTTTTAGCCAACTTCATGGCCGCTACCGCAAGAGATACACTGACCAGGAGAATCAACCCCTCCGGAATCATGCCGACCAAGGCACCTGAACTTCCCAATACAATTTCAACATAAGACCGTCCTAGACTAAAACCTCTGACATAGAGCAGAATGGCAACTGGCACCAGCAAGATCGAGACGATTTTTAAAATCTTATCCATGTAATCGCGTAGTTGAGAAGGGTATTTTTTGAATTCCTTGCTGGATTTTGCGAGTTTGTTGATATAACTATCGGGTCCGACCGCCGTTGCCGTAACCAGACAAGTACCGCTAACGACATTGCTTCCGCTCATCAGCTGGTCACCAACCGTTTTAAAGACTGAATCACTCTCACCAGTCAGCAAGGACTCATCCACTTCGATCGTTCCTTCAAGCACTTCTGCATCGACAGGTACCTGATCTCCCAGATTGAGATGCAGATATTCCCCCAGAACGATGTCTTCTGGATCAATCTCGATCGTTTGACCATCTCGATTGACCTTGTACTTACTTTTACCAAGCAAACTTAGCTTTTCCAAAGCATTTTTTGAACGCACTTCTTGGAAAATCCCAATGGCTGTATTGATAGCAATCACACCTAAAAAGAGCATATTTTCAAATCGCAAGGTTGTAGCTACCAGAACTGCCAGAGCTAAGTTCATGGCATTAAAGAAGGTAAAGATATTTGAAACGACGATTTCCTTGGTCGTTTTATAAGGTTTAATGTCGCTGATATTTCGTTGACGATCCTTGATGTCTTGGCTGCTTAAATACTTCATTTCTACTCCAATATCCTTTTGTACTACTATAATAACACATATCCTTTCCTCTGTCACTTAAAGACTTAAACTAAGAAGAACTCCCTTGGTAAGCATCATCTATCGCCACTTTAAGAAGAACTTAAAAAGAGGCTAGAATTTCCCTAACCTTTTTTCTTGATATTTTATTCTGCCAAGGCACCCATTGGATCCCATGGTGCAAGCACGATTGGTTCTGCTTCATAGGCAGCTTGTTCTTCTGCTGTCAGCAGTTCTTTGCGAACAACGATTTGGTAGGTGTATTCGTCCATCCAAGCGTCTGAGGCAACAAAGTAACCATCAGTACCAACCTTATCTCCCCAAGAGTTTTCAACTTTCCACTTGGTTGATTTGCCGTTTTCATCCAAATCCACACCTGTCAAGACCATGGCGTGGGTCATCAAGCTTTCGCTGTAGTCCAAACGTCCAGCCTTATCTTGAGTCAGTTGAATGTCCATACTTGATTCAAAGTCATAAACATCTGTCGCAAGGATTCCAGCTTTACGGTTGCTTAGCTGACCAACATCTGAACCAAACCAAACAGTCTCACCTGTTTGCATTTGGGCAATCGCCAATTCTTTCAAGCGCTCCATCGATACGTTAATGTAACGAACTGCACGGCTACCAACGACATTTCCCAACATCTCAACTGTATATGATTTACCGTAAGGCTTGTCAGCAGTTGGCGCATTGATAACCGAAACATAATCTTCTAAAGGTAGATTGACATATTTCTTGTAAAATTCCTGTGGCGTGATTCCCTTTTCGCTTTGGTAGTTGTTATCCTTATCGCGGTAGGCAAAGTCAAACTGGCGTGGTGGAAGCCCCAAAGACATAGCAAGGAAGTTAAAGATTTCCTGCAAGAGGTCTTCTTTCTTGGCTTGAACAGTCGCTTGGTCTGCACCAGATGCTAGTAAATCACGCAAGATTTGGGCATCCTGGCGAAGCAATTTGTTAAGAATGGCATTGAGCTCGCGGCTATTGCTAGATGAGATAGACTCAGGGTAAACAGACTTGGGTACGACACCGTATTTCTCAAAGAGAGAAACGACCATATCCCACTGACCGCCGTCTTGTTGTGGAGTTTGGAGTAGGAAGCTAACCTTGCGACTAGTTAAGTCTTGGTCTGCAGTCGCAATGACTTGCTCCAAGAACCAGTTGGATTTTTCATACTTGTCCCAGAAGAAGGTGTGGGCTTGTGACAACTCAAAGTTTTCTAGTTTGTATTGCGAGATGAGTTTGTGGCGGAAAGTGTTGAGGGCTGCGAACATCCAGCAACGACCAGACGCTTTCTGGTTAGTCACCTTGTCCTTGGTCAAATCCAATGAGAAAACCGGTGTGTTGTCAACATGGCTCTGACGACGTTCTAGGGCTGCAAAAATTCCGTTGTGGCTGGCAGCATTTTCGATAGCTTGGTATTTTACATTTGCTTCATAGTTGGCAAATAATTGATCCGTAAATGATTCTTGAATCGCGTTCATAGATTCCTCCTTTTATTCTACTGTCTATTATAACTCTTTTCACAAAGGAAGCAACTGAAAAATGAAAAAAGCAAGCCAAATAGACTCACCTTTTTACTAACATATATTGAACTAGCCTACGCTTGCAAGTAGGTTTTCTACTTCCTCCATGGTCAAGCGACGCCATTCTCCCCGTTTCAAATTCTCATCCAAAACTAGAGTCCCCATAGCCAAACGTTGTAGGTCCACTACTTCCTTCCCGCAGTATGCTACCATGCGTTTGACTTGATGAAATTTTCCTTCTCTAATGGTCACCCGAACCTGGCTTTCACCCTTATCTGAATCCACTGACAAAATCTCCAGTTTGGCCGGCTGGCAGGTAAAGTCCTTGAGCGGAATACCCTTGCCAAATGTTTCCACATCTTCTTGGGTCATGATTCCCTTGACTTGAGCTAAGTAAGTTTTATCCACATGACGCTTGGGCGATAGAAGGGCATGAGCCAGCTGACCATCATTGGTCAAGAGCAAAAGACCATGGGTATCGATATCCAAGCGCCCTACAGGAAAGACTTCTTTAGCACGTTCATAGTCGTCCAACAAGTCCAGAACCGTTCTATGCTTGGGATCCTCAGTCGCTGAAATGACTCCTTGGGGCTTGTTCATCATGTAGTAGACAAACTCTTCATACTCCAGCACTTGACCGTCAAAACGAATCTCATCTCTTTCTTCATTGATTTGCAGTTTTGCTGATTTTTCTTTCTTGCCATTAACCGTCACACGCCCAGCCTTGAGCAGGTTTTTTACCTCTGTCCGACTTCCTACAGCGCAAGCAACTAAAAATTTATCTAATCTCATAGAACTATTATATCATACTCAAAAGGAGGCTAGCCCAAGTGACCAACCTCCTTTTTTCTAATTTTTCAAGAAACTAACTTCCTCGTCTCCAGAAAATAGCCAAGACAATCATAGCTCCTAAAATAGCTGGGATAATGGCCGTTCCTGCTATAATTGGACCCCAAGTTCCGAAAAGCAAGTGGCCCAAAAAGGCACCAATCCAGCCGAGAAACATTTTTCCAAAGCATCCCATGCTTTCCCCACGATTGGTCAAAGCACCTGCCAAGAGCCCCACTAGGAGACCAACAAACATACTTCCAAGCATAGCTTCTCCTTAAATTGCCCAGTCTCCATTACGGAAGAGGGGTACGCGTGTTCCATCCTCACGGATACCATCGATATCCATTTGGCTAGAACCAATCATAAAGTCAACGTGAACATCTGAACGGTTAAGTCCTGCAGCTTCGAGCTCTTCTTCGCTCATCTCTGCTCCACCAACGACGCTGGTTGCATAGGCTGCACCGATAGCCAAGTGGTTTGAGGCATTTTCATCGAAAAGGGTATTAAAGAAGGTAATTCCTGACTGAGAAATCGGACTTGGATCTGGTACCAAGGCACATTCACCCAAGGCACGCGCACCCGCATTTTCAAAGACAAGGTCCTTCATGACCTGATCACCCTTTTCAGCAGTAATGTCTACGATTTGACCATCCTTGAAGGTTACTTTAATCCCTTCAATGATATTTCCATTATAGCTCAGTGGTTTTGTAGAAGTGACATAGCCATCTGCACGACGGAAGTCTGGCGCTGTGAAGACTTCCTCTGTCGGCATATTTGGTAAGAAACCTTCGCCTTGAGCATTGACAGCACCAGCTGATTCCCAAACGTGGTTCTTTGGCAATCCAAGTGTCAAGTCTGTTCCAGGCGCTGTGTAGTGAAGAGCTGAAAATTGCTCCTTGTTCAGCATTTGAGCCTTGCTCTTCAAGATAGCTGCGTGTTCTTCCCAAGCCTTAACGGGATCTTCTTCGTAGACACGGCAAGTTTTGAAGATTTGATCCCAAAGGAGATCCACTGCTTCTTCTTCGCTTGCAGCATTTGGAAAGACTTTTTTAGCCCATTCAAGTCCCGCAGCGGCTGCCACAGTCCAGCTAACCTTGTTGGACTGCGTTGCGATACGCATTGGCTTCATGGCAAGTCCCATCGCTTTGGCAGAAGCAGAAAGCTTGTTAGCATCCACTCCGTTCAAGGAACCTGGATCAGACGAGCGAACTCCAAGACGACTTGCTTTGTTTTCAAGAAGGTAATTCATCTCAGCAATCTTGTATTCTGGCACATTGTCCAAACGCTCCATCGGCGCGTGAAGGAATTTCTCACGATTGATGACATCATCTGTCCACTGAACAATAACCTCATGCGCACCAAGTGCATAGGCTTCTTTGACGATTAGATGCGCCAACTCGCGTTGCTCCACATCGATAGAGAGTGCTAAAGTATGGCCAGGTTGCACGTTAATTCCATTCGCAACCAACAATTTCGCATATTTTTCTAAATTTTCTTTAAAATTTGGTAAAACCATTTTTGTTTCTCTTTTCTGTTTTTATTTTTCTTTAAACAAGGACAGCAGGCTAACCGCTGCCACAGTACTGCAAATCAAGGCGGTCATTTTCAAAATCGTATCTGGATCAAAGTCCAGTTGGTAATCAAACACCTTTTGCGCTGGCTTATCCTGAGCGGAAATGGTAAGTTTCATGGGAGAGTCCTTTCTAAAACATAATTCTAAGGTATAAATTTCTAATCTTGCTGGTGTCTTCAGAATTCTCAATTATCTTTTAATAGATTAAAACAAATCACTATGACTGCCTGTCCTAAGCAAGTTTAAAATCAATTCTTCCTTGTCCACTTTATAGACTAGGAGCCAATCCGGCTGGATATGGCATTCACGTACTCCTTTAAAGTGCTTGGATGCTGTCAGTTGATGGTCTCGATATTTGGCAGGAAGTTCCTTTTCCTGAATCAAAAACTCCAATACTTCTTCTAACAAGTTTGCCTTAAGTCCACGCTTCATAGCCAACTTAAAATCTTTTTTAAACTGTTTATGGTAACGAATCTTAAGCACGCAAATCCTCCATCAAGTCTGAGACACTCCCAAAAGACTGACTCATATTCCGATTTTGCTCTAAGTCTGCCAATACTTCCATTAGCTTCCTACCTTCATCCAGTCTAACATCAAAGGGTAGCCCTTGGTATTGAATAGCCTGACGAAGAAAAATATTGATAGCCGTTGTCATATCCATTCCCAAGCTGTTGAAAACCTGTTGAGCCTGCTCCTTGACCTCACTGTCCAAGCGGATGCTCATACTAGTCTTTGACATACTCTCACCTTCTTTCTATTTATTATTTTAACACAAAAAAAGGCTAATGTAAATCTATTGGATATACATTAGCCTCTTTGTTATTGGATATTATTGTAGCGCGGAAGATTCACAGAGAAAACAAGGAAAAGAAAAAATTTACATATTATCCTTGCAAGTCACTAACCTTTTCATATTTTATATTTACTTTCGAATTTGAATTTGCAAATTTATAACCCATGAACAAAGCATTAAAATCGCTATAAGTTGATAAAATGATCTGATACTTATCTATAATTCCATGACGTAAAATTTCAATAAAAGATAGTACATTCATAGCATCCATGTCTTGAACTGGATCATCTATCATTAAGAAATTCAAATTATCAGATAGCTTAAACATCGTATTCAGTGAAAGAGTAAATGCTAGAGACACAACAGCCAACTGCCCTGTACTCAGCTGATTCATTACATCATGATCATTATTGGTGTCGGATTTAAATCTAATAATTGCTACTTTCCCATTATCACTACTCGTTGTTTTCTTGTGCGTTAAGAAAATCCCCATACCTTGTTGATAATTTTGTAACATTTTTGCTGAATATATAAAGAATGGGATACGTAGCTTTTTAACAATATCTATTTTAAACTGTTTTACCTCTTCTTTATATATAGTATTAATTTCTTCTAATCGTTCCACAGTTATTCTCAATATTTCTATCTGACTTGATAAATCTTGAAGTTGCTGATTTTGAACTAGTTTATGCTGTCTATCAAGATAAAGTTTCTTATTCTCTAAATCTCCAATACGAATATCCTCTAACACTTCCACTTTACTTTGAAAATATGTAGGAAATATGTTCTCAGCGTCTGCTATCAGATTCTCATTAATAGCATAGTTATTATCAACTGCCGAGTGCATAGCATTTTTTAATTCAAGCAATCGACTATCAATCATCTCCATATTTATCTTCGAATATGAACTTGATTCCAATTGGTACGTTTCAAACTGTAATTCAGAAAATTCTTCTCTTAAATCATCCAGTTGCCTCTTTATATTTCCCAGATTATTAATATCTAGTAAACGATAAACATCATTATCAACTACTAATTTTGATTGAAATTCTTGCAAGTTTAACTGGTGCTGCCGGTTATAGTCTTTAAATTCTAACCTTCCCAACTCATATGGTACCATAATCGTGTACGACTGAATAAAAGTTTTAAAAACTTCGACATCCTGAGAATAACTTTGATACAAATTTTTTAATTCTTGTAATTTATCTAATAATTTTTTATCTACATCCGTAGAGAGGCTTTTTATTTCATCAATGATTTTCTGCTTCAGTTGCTGGATCAGTTTATTCAGCGATAATTGAACTTCTTGCAATTGCAGACTATTTTGAGACGAAATTTCAGTTAGATAATTTTTATAACTATCATAAGCTTGCTTCAATTCTTCAAATGTTTGGAACTGTGAATTACAGAATGGACATTTGTTTTCATCAATATGTCGATATCTCAACTCGTCAAACTTATTACTTAAATTACTCCTTAATTGTCGTAGTTCACTTAAATTTTTGTCTACCTGGCTAGCATTATTCCTCAGACTTTGAAATTTAACTACTTGTATTTTAAGCAATTCAAAATCACCTGACAATCTATCATTTTGAGTATAAGTAATGGACTGTTCTGTCATCTCAGTAATATCCGCTGATAAATTAGTCAAGTAGGTATTTAGTTGCTTTCTTCGATTGCAATCATGAACAACTCTCTCATATGATTGTAGGTAATTCTCTAAAAGCACATATTCAAATAATTTTGGATTGTCTAATGAATACTTTTCCCACAGCCATTGAGAATTTGATTTAAGAATATTTGGATATAACATTGAAAAATATAATGCTTGTTTATTAGCCGTATCACCAGCAATATCTTTTTTTCTTTTATCTCTTTCCGTCTTTCTATTATACTCCTCTATCGAGAAATTCTTCTTAAAATCAATAATATTTTGTAAAGTATTTTGGTAAGTTAATAATTTGTCAAGATTAGCAATAGAAAAAGGAGTTTCACAATCAAATACAAATTCCTTATGATTAAATAATCTATGATAAGGGACATCCGATAGTTCTTGCTGTTTTAAGTTTTTTAATTGTCCCTCTAAATCACTAATCTTTCTATTAATAACGTTTGTTACTGTATTAATCTCTTTTATTTTCTTCTCTACTTTATCCGTTTTTACTAAAAAAGATAAACTATCGCCTCTTTCTTGTTCCGTTTGCTTTAGAAAAAAGGTTGTTTCTTCCTGTTGAATATAATTAAATAGATTGAAAATTTTTTCTATCTCATATTTCCCATTAATACCTAAAAATGCGTCAATAGAACTTTGAGTAATCTCTTCCAGACTAGTATTATCTATAGAACTAAAATTTGTCTCGCTTACTTCCACTTGTCTAAATAACTTAAACTGACTGGCAGACTTCAAAGGTGCAAATGAATTTCTACTATCAGTAGAACTATTTACTAATTTTCTTACAATTAAAAGTTGGTCACCATTCATTTTTTCTAGCCACAATTTTATAATTACCGGCTGACCAATTTCATTCTGAAAGAACGGCTTATTATATACAATATTTTCAGCAGTAACTTTATTAATGCGAGAAAGATTACCAGTTAACCCTAATTCAATTGCATCAAAAATTGTTGTTTTACCATATCCATTTGGTCCCACTAAAAATGTTATTCCATCACTAAAATCAATAACTGTTTCATTTCTAAAGTTCTTGAAATTATAAAGTAAAATTTTCCTAATCTTCACAAGTTCAGTCTCCTAAAATTTGATTTAAGCTATCCAGCAAACCACTAGCTTCATCTTCAAGTTGTTTCCTAATATCAACTCCACTAAAAATTTCTAAAATATTATCTACCTGCTTTTTATGATCATTTAACCCTTCCATTTCAATTCGTGCTTGGATTTTATTTTCAACTATTTCAAAATGATTATCAGAATGATGAAGAGAAGCAAATGGTAATTTAATAATTAGTTGTATAGCAATAAAATAAGAAGTATCAAAAAACATTCCACTCTCAAATTTATCAAATAAATACTCACCCTCAGGAGATGTAGACTGAATATAATTTAGCAAGTCTTCAATATTCGAGTTCAATCTGCTCAATCCTTCCTCGGTATATAGTATGACATACTTTCTAAAGTAATATTCATCTTCTTCAACTTTCATAATCATATTTCTAAGACTTTCATATGATCGCTTCAGTTCATCAACTTTTATGGTTACAAATAAAGAGGTATTTTTCTTAATCTTATTATCATTAAGTTTTTCAAAGCAAGATATCAACTTATTTGTTTGCTCACAAGTAAAAAAATCTGACCCTCCTTCGCTACTAGATTTAAAATCCTCCCTACTATATTCTTGAATAAGGAAAAATTCATTTCCTTCCCCTCCCCACAATTCTAAATGCTCATCACATTTATGAAAATTATGTTGTTCTAAGATCTGTTGCAAAAAACTATCCATTTCAATCCTCTTTCAATTTTTCAACAGTATTCACACAATCAATATATTCTAAATTATTTGAAAATATTCTATTTTTTTCCTCGCCAAGGGCTCCTGCAAACAGCTTTTCTTTTCCACCTTCATGGATTGGCTTCTCTTCAAAAAACTTTTGTCCATTTATATTCATATTAATCAAATAATCAGTATCAAAACTTGCTTCTAGAAAGTTTATATTCTTAATAATTTCGTCGCTAACATTTCTCGCTGCCGCTTTGGGCGCATGAATCATGCTAAGTCTCAATGACTCATTGTTTTGATCATACCGTAAACTATCTAACAAAAGTCTTTCTTGTTTACAATTTTTAAGAAATTCATATAGGATATATCCAATGCTATCTTTATCAATTAAATTATCTATATTATTTAATTGCTGAAGTTCAGCGATATTGTTATCTGGATGTAAGTCAATCAGCAATTGTTCAAATTTGTCATCAGGTAAATTTAATATCTGATTTATAACAGTCGTATCAACATCATCTTCAACAATGTTATTCCAATACATTTCAAAACTTAATTTCGCTCTTCTAATAGATTGTTTATGACGTTTTTCCTGTGAAATAATAATTTTTAAAATTTCTTGAAAATATATTACAGGATAAACACCATTTCCATTATTATGTGCTTGACTAATCCGTCTAGAAACTAAATCTTTAATTTCACATAGCGTCTCCTCTATATGTTCAGAATCATCTTTTAAAGAACTATTAGAATATATCAAGATTTCCTTGATTTTTTCTTCGCAAAAATTATCAATAGGTGATTGGCCCCCTCTAACTAAATCACAATATTTTTTATTATCTGGATAGGTATATAGTTGAACTCGGCTCTTATTAGGTACATAACTTGCTCCTTTATAGGTTTGTTGGAATACTTCCTCATTCATATCCCATCCCTGAACTTCACAAATAACATGTAAAAATCTACTATCTTTAGTCGTTCCTGAAGTTTGATACCCAGAGGGGCATTTCTTAGAATTTATTGATCTAACATTACGATAATCATTCGGATATCTCCCCTTTTTCTTAGCTTTTACTTGATGCCTTGATATTACTCGTGTAGATTGACAAATCTCAACATCTTCACCACCATTTTTTTCAAGTATTAGTTTATAATCTTTATATGGATTTCCTTTTCCTATAAGTTCTTTAAGTTCGGTTAATGCTAAATATATTCCCACTTTTCCTTGATGATTATAACCACTCCAACTAGACACCGCATTTCTTCTATCAACTCTCATTGCCCTAATATTACCCCAATAAATGTTCTTTTCCCAATTTCAACATATTTCCCAGCATTTTTTCCTTTTCTTTAATAGCAAACCTTACAAAACAATCACGTTTAGATGAGTTAATATTTCTAGAGCCATATTAACCAAACCTAACTATTTTACTTATTCTAATTATATAACACACCAAAATCAGCAATAACAATACATAATCATATTTCGGTTGTCCATAATAAAACTACTTACATTCGACTATCTTATCCTATAAAATATTTGACACACTGCTAAACATTTAAAACAACTCATCAAACAAACTCAACTGATTATCCTCTGGCATATTGCCGAGAATCCCCATTTCATCCATCTTTTCAACCAAGGTTGAGGAAAGGCCTCCACGCTTGCGTAACTCGGTTTTAGAGAGGAATTCTCCCTCCTGACGAGCGCGCACTAATTGTTTGGCAACGTTCTCTCCCAGACCATCCATAGCCACAAATGGTGGGATGAGGGTGTCCCCATCGATGAGAAATTCAGTCGCATCACTGCGATAGAGGTCCAATTTGCCGAACTTGAAGCCACGTTCCCACATCTCATTGACGATTTCAAGAGTTGTGTAGAGGTCAATTTCTACGTTGGAAGCTTCATTGTTCTTACGTTTCTCAGCGATTTCTGCCATTCTGCGTTTGATGGCATCCAAGCCCGCACCCATAGTCTTGATATCAAAGGCCTTGGCACGGATTGAGAAGTAAGCACAGTAGTAATAAATCGGATGGTGAACCTTGAAGTAAGCTACACGAAGGGCCATCATAACGTAGGCTGCCGCATGGGCTTTAGGAAACATGTACTTGATTTTTCCACAAGATTCGATATACCACTCTGGCACCTTATTGGCCTTCATGGCTTCGATGTATCCATTTCGTTCTTCTTCAGAAATCTTGAGCCACAATCCCTTACGTACCCGTTCCATGATGGTAAAGGCCATCTTGGGTTCGAGGCCCGCGTGCATGAGGTAAACCATGATGTCGTCCCGACAACCAATAACGGTTGATAGATCAGCAATCCCTTGTTTAATCAAATCTTGGGCATTGCCCAGCCAAACGTCTGTACCGTGAGACAACCCTGACAACTGCAACAACTCCGCAAAGGTTGTCGGATGGGTTTCATCGACCATCCCACGTACAAAGTTGGTTCCAAATTCTGGAATCCCCAGCATACCCGTTGGCGTTCCGATTTGTTCAGGAGTCACACCTAGCACATCAGTCCCAGAAAAGAGGGCCATGACACCTTCATCATCCATAGGAATTTCATTAGGATCAATCCCAGACAAGTCCTGCAGTTTCCGAATCATGGTCGGATCATCATGTCCCAGCACATCGAGTTTGAGGACGTTCTCATCGATATCGTGGAAGTTAAAGTGAGTCGTCTGCCATTCAGCCGTCACGTCATCTGCTGGATACTGAACAGGCGTAAAGTCGTAAACATCCATGTAGTTAGGAATAACAACAATTCCCCCCGGGTGTTGTCCCGTTGTGCGCTTGACACCAGCTGCACCTTGAGCAAGGCGTTCCACCTCTGCATCACGATAAAACTTCCCATAGTCTCTCTCGTAGCCCTTGACAAATCCATAGGCAGTCTTGGCAGCCACCGTACCAACCGTTCCTGCACGGAAGGCATATTCCTCACCAAAGATATCACGCACATCCAAGTGGGCGCTAGGCTGGTCTTCTCCCGAGAAGTTCAAGTCAATATCGGGAACCTTATCTCCATCAAAACCAAGGAAGGTCTCGAAAGGAATATCCTGTCCATTTTTGCTGAGTTTGTGGCCACAGTTTGGACAGTCCTTATTAGGCATATCAAAACCTGAACCATAAGAACCATCGGTGATAAACTCGCTGTACTGACACTGACCACAGACGTAGTGTGGAGAGAGAGGATTAACCTCCGTAATCCCAATCATAGTCGCAACAAAACTGGACCCAACAGACCCACGAGAACCAACCAAGTAGCCCCGTTCATTGGAACGTTGCACCAGCATCTGCGATGCCAGATAAATCACGGCAAATCCATTCCCCAGAATAGAAGTCAATTCTTTTTCAATCCGCAAATCAACAATATCTGGCAGCGGATTTCCATAAATCTCAAAAGCTTTCTTGTAGGTCAGCTCGGCGACCGTTTCTTCCGCCTTGTCAATGAAAGGTGTATACAAGTCACCCTTAACAACCTCAACAGGTTCAAAGATATCTGCCAAGGAATTGGTGTTTTCGATGACTAATTTGCGTGCTAAATCTTCTCCCAAGAAAGCAAATTCATCCAACATTTCATTGGTCGTTCTAAAATGAGCCTTCGGTAGCGGTGCTGGTTGGGCATGTTCACCATGACCGATGGTTCGGTTAATCATAGCCCCCTGTCCCAAACTACGGACAATAATTTCACGGTAAATCTCTTCTTCCGGTTCAATATAGTGAACATTTCCCGTAACCAAAACAGGCTTGCCAAGACGGTCCCCGACTTCTATCAAACTCTTGATAATAGTCTGGAGTTCTTCCATATCCTTGACCTGCTCCTTGGCAATCAAGGGAGCATAGATAGCTGGTGGCATGACCTCGATAAAGTCATAATACTTGGCCACCTCAACCGCCGCATCCACACCTTGGGAAACAACTGCGTCAAAAACTTCGCCTTCCGAGCAAGCCGACCCCAAAATCAAGCCCTCCCGATGGGCATCTAGAACCGTTCTCGGAATCCGTGGCACCCCTTCAAAGTACTTGGTATTGGACAAAGAAACCAGCTTAAAAATATTTTTTAAACCAACTTGATTCTTGACATAGATAGTCGCATGCTTGATCCGAGCTTTTTTATAAGAGTCTGGACTAATCAAATCAATGTTGAGTCTAGCTAAATCAGTCACACCATGTTTCTCTGCCACCTCTTTGATAAAGATGAAGAGCAGACGACCAGTAGCTTCCGCATCGTAGTTGGCCATGTGGTGGTGTTCAAGTGCCACACCAAAACGCTTGGTCAAAGGTCCCAAACCATGACGTTTATACTCAGGATAGAGATTTCTAGCAAACTCCAGCGTATCGATAACTGGCTGGTTAATTTTAGGCAGACCATGGCGCTCATAGTTGGCATTCATAAAGCCAACGTCAAAGGTAGCATTGTGAGCAACTAAGACTGTATCCTTGCAAAATTCTTGGAATTCTTGCAAAACTTGTTCCAGTGGTTTAGCATTTTTGACATGATCATCTGTAATTCCTGTCAACTCAGTAGTAAAGGCTGATAATGGATGCCCGGGATTGATAAATTCATCAAATTCGGCAATAACATTCCCCTTGTACATCTTAGAGGCCGCAACCTGAATCAAATCATTATAGATAGCTGAAAGTCCCGTCGTTTCCACGTCAAAGACCACATAGGTCGCTTCTGACAAGCCCATCTCCACTTCGTTGTAAACGATAGGGACACGGTCCTCCACGATATTGGCTTCCATTCCATAGATCAGCTGAATTCCAGCTTTCTTAGCTGCCTTGTAGCCATGTGGGAAGGACTGGACATTCCCATGGTCCGTGATGGCAACCGCCTTGTGTCCCCACTTAGCAGCTATCGCAACGATTTCTTCAACCTCTGGTAAAGCATCCATGGTCGACATATTTGTATGAGCATGAAACTCAACCCGACGCTCACCTTCTGGCATCAAATCCTTCCGCTCATAGTGAACCACTTCCTGCACATCCTGGACGTTCATGGTCAAATCACGTGTGAAGTTATTCATCTCCACATTCCCACGAACTCGAAGCCAAGAATTCTTCTTAATGATGTCAAACTTCTGAGCCTCTTCTTCATTCTTAACCCATTTTTGCATTGAAAAACTTGAAGTGTAGTCTGTCATTTTAAAGTTGATCAAAACACGACCAGTTCTGGTCACCTTATGCTCCACATCAAAAACGACCCCTTCAAAGACCAGGCGATTTTCCTCAGTCGTCACGTCGATCATCTGGGTAACTTCAGCCTTATCTAGTTTAGGCTTGGCCGCAGCCTTTTTAGCCTGAAAATCAAAGGCTGGCTTCTCTTCTACTGGAGGAGGAGCCATTTGTTCCAGTTGCTCCATAGCCCGGAGCGCTTCCTCATTGGCAGCTTGCACAATCTGTTCATTCTCCGTATGGAAGGCTTCCTCCTGCTCTTGTGTAAGAGCATCGTTCTTTTCTATTTGGCATACAAAAGCTGGAAAACCAAACTTTTCGAGTTGCTTTGCCAAATTAGGAAGATGATTCTTCTTAAAGTGCTCCTTATCAATCGCCTCTGAACCTTCAATAATGAGTTGATTTCCTTCCGAACGAACGTTTAAATTCTGGTAAAGAGATTTAAACCCCTGACTTGCACATGGACCTTCAGAAAAAGCCTCTCTATAGTAGGCCTGCAAGAGTTCATTTGAAAATTCTTGAGAGAGAACCTTGATTTCGAAAACAGCTCGATTGCCTGTTTTAGAAAATTCTTCACTAAGCCCATTCTTTAACTCTAAAAAGATTTCAATCGGTAAAATATTAGAAAATACAAAATGAAATTCCCAAATCTTACTAATTTTATGAACCACAACACGCTCAATTTTTGCATCAACAAGAGCAGGATCCCGTCTCAATTGATCAGAGATTCCTAGTTGATTCATTAAAATTTCAAACTTACTTGACATTCATTTTCCTCACATTATTCTTTTACTATTTTACCATAATTAAAGAAAATATATGACTAGTACCATTCCTTAAGCACTGCTAGTTTACACAAATTTATTCCGTAAACAAAAAAGAAGACTCTCAGAATCTCCTTAGTAAATAAAAAAAAGATACCCTAAAGTATCCTCGTAATCGATCGGGAAGACAGGATTCGAACCTGCGACACCTT